>NZ_JBXWQW010000004.1:0-139513 GCF_059612585.1 Ruegeria sp. YKSF57
TTTTCCGCTTTCTTGAGGTCCTTGTCGAGGTTCGCCTTGGTCGTCTTGCAATAATGCGTAATCTTTCGTTCCGCCGCCGATATCTTGCGTTCCGTCTTTTTCCGCTGGTCCGCCTGCATCGACTTGGGAAACTCGGGCGGCGAAGTCTTCTTGACCGCGTCCGCAACGATCTTTTCGGCGGAAGCTTTGATCTTGCGCGCATAAAAGATCACGTGAACAGGCAGACCGCTGGCCTGCTTGCCGGCCTTTTGCAGTTCGGGAAGGGCGGCTTTGACGTCCTTGATGGTGGCTTCGATCTTGGCGGCATCGCCCCCGGCCTTGCCGTTCTTGACTTCCTTTTCGACTTTGTCGCACTGCTTTTTCAGCTTGGAATGCAGCGTATCCGCACGTTTGGAGAAATCGGTCAATTCGTCAATGTTTTCATGATGTTTCTTGACGGCCTTGGTCCAATCCTCCAGGGCCTTCTTGTAGGTATTGTCATCCTTGAAATCGTCCGCTTTCTTTCCGTCATGCCCGCCTTTGCGGGCCTCTTCGATGGCTTCGGAAACCAGATCTTCCTTTTTCCAGACCTGGTTCAACCAGTCAGTGACGTCTTTTTTCAGCTTTTTTCCATGGGCGGCGGAAATCCCCTTGAGTTCCTTTTCCAAGCCTTTGAATTCTTTAACCAACTTCTCCGCTTCGCTTGGCATTGCCGACCTCCGCTAAAAAAACAACATTGCCACCCAGTATCAGACCGGGCCCGCAACTTGGCAAGCGTGCTGATCAATACACCAGACGCGCGAAACGGTGTCGCGCATAGCGGCCATGCGTCGCTGGCGTTACACTGGGCGAACAAATATGATAGGGAGCGAACAACTGGTCTCAATCATTAGGTAACCGCCCGTGCGCGATCTGAAAATTCCCGAGCAACGCCACCCCGAAAAAGCGCATCGCAAGGACAATGCGCAACCCAAGAAACCCAGCTGGATTCGCGTCAAGGCGCCGGGCGGAAAAGGATATGCCGATACGCACAGAATCATGCGCGACAACAATCTCGTGACTGTTTGCGAAGAGGCCGGTTGCCCCAATGTCGGGGAATGCTGGTCTCAGGGACACGCAACCATGATGATCATGGGCGAAATCTGTACGCGGGGGTGCACGTTCTGCAACATCGCCACGGGTCGTCCTGACGAACTGGATGCGTTTGAGCCGGGCCGCGTCGCACATGCCGTCGAAAAGCTGGGCCTGAACCACGTGGTCATCACCTCGGTGGATCGTGACGATCTGGTGGATGGCGGGGCCGAACATTTTGCTCAGACGATCCGCGCCGTCCGTCATCGTTCGCCCAGCACTACGATTGAAATCCTGACACCGGACTTCCTGAAATGCGACCCTTCCGTGCTCGAAGTCGTGGTCGAGGCGAAACCGGATGTTTTCAACCACAATCTCGAAACCGTCCCCGGCCTGTACCCCGAGGTTCGCCCCGGCGCGCGGTATTTCCATTCGCTGCGCCTGTTGCAGAAGGTCAAGGAACTGGACCCGGCAATGTTCACCAAATCCGGCATTATGGTCGGGTTGGGCGAGACCGAACAACAGGTGCGTCAGGTCATGGACGACATGCGCGCGGCCGACATCGATTTTCTGACCATCGGGCAATATCTGCAACCCACGCCAAAGCATCATGGCGTTGACCGTTTCGTCACGCCCGAGGAATTCGCCGCCTACGAGAAAGCGGCCTATGGCAAGGGGTTCCTGATGGTGTCCGCGACACCGCTTACCCGGTCCTCGTACCACGCCGGCAATGATTTCGCCCGCCTGCGCGAGGCCCGGATGAAGAAGCTCGGTCAGGCATGACGCCCGAAACGCTGGAACGGCTGACAGCTATCCGGCATGAACTGCACCAGCACCCCGAGGTATCGGGCGCTGAGGTGCAAACGGCTGTGCGCATTGCCGAGCTGCTGCAGCGCCATGCCCCGGATCAGATCGTCACCGGGATCGGGGGGCACGGTATTGCCGCGCTGTTCGACAGCGGCACGGCGGGGCCAACCGTTGGGATACGCTGCGAGTTGGACGCGCTCCCGATCGAGGAACTTACCGGCGCGGCCTACTCGTCCAGGTACCCCGGCAAAGGACACTTGTGCGGCCATGACGGCCACATGACCATGGTACTGGGCGTGGCCGAATCTCTCGCCGCAGAACGCCCTAAACGCGGTCGCGTAGTGCTGATTTTTCAGCCGGCCGAGGAAACCGGGAAGGGCGCAATTGCGTTTCGCGGTGATCCCAGGTTTGTACAATTTGAACCAGACTATGTTTTTTCCCTGCACAATTTGCCCAGTTTGGAGCTTGGGGCCGTCGAACTTTGTACAAGAGCAACGAACTGTGCCTCGCGTGGAATGCGCGTCGTTCTGACCGGAAAGACCTCTCACGCGGCCGCGCCGCAGGATGGAATATCTCCCGCTGACGCAATGGTACAACTGATGCCTGCGCTTTCCGGCCTGGGGCAGGGTGGCGAACTGAACGATGACTACGCCCTGACGACACTGACGCATGCGGAACTCGGGGAACCGACATTTGGTGTTGCACCCGGACGGGGAGAGGTCTGGGTCACGCTCCGCACCGTATCCGACGCCCGTATGGAACGCTTGGTTGCCGACGCAGAGGCCGTTGTTTACAGCAAGGCTAAGGCGGCGGGACTGGGCGTGGAAATCACCTATGACGATGTGTTCGACGCGTGTGTAAACCATTGGGAAGCCGTGAAAATTCTGGAAAAAGCATGCCGTTCGAAAAAGGTTTCTTTGAACCTGACAAGCGTGCCACAGCGGTTTTCCGAAGATTTCGGCCAGTTCGGCAAGGGCGCGCGGTCGGCAATGTTCTGGTTGGGGGCCGGGCGGGATCACCCGCAGTTGCACAATCCCGACTATGATTTTCCCGACCAACTCATTCCGGTGGGAACCGGTATTTTCCTCGCCGCAACACGTGAATTGCTGGGGTAAAACCCGTCAAGGCCGCAGTTTGAGCGGTTTGGTCTGGGCCCAGTCGGGCCACCAGCCAAGGTATTCGATACCCACGACGACAAGACACAACAGGACGACGCCAAAAACCAGCTTCACCCGCTTCTCCGATGGCGGGCGCCGAGCCCATTTCGCCATGCGCAATAAATGAAGAATTTTCATTGACTTATCGAAATTTGAAACGTGGTTCAGACGGTTTCCTGAATGAAACGGACCTTGCCGATATAAGGAAGGTTTCGATTGCGTTGCGCATAGTCGATGCCATAACCCACGACGAATTCATCAGGGATTTCGAACCCGACCCAATCGGATCGGAAATCCACCTCGCGGCGGCTCGGTTTATCGAGCAGCGCGATGGATTTCAGACGTTTTGGATTGCGGCTGATCAGCAGGTTCGTGACATGGTTCAAGGTATGGCCGGTGTCGACAATATCTTCGACCACCAGCACATCACGGCCTTCAATTGCGGCGCGTAAGTCTTTGAGAATGCGAACTTCTCTACTGCTTTCCATTGAATCGCCATATGAGGATGCTTCAAGAAAATCCACTTCGATCGGAAGCTCCAGTTCCCGAACCAGATCGGCGATGAAGACAAAGCTGCCGCGCAACAAACCGACAACGACCAGCTTGTCGGTGTCGTTGAATTCGGTGGAAATTTCCCGGCACAACTCTTCGATTCTTGCGGCAATGGCCTTGGCCGAGATCATCTCATCTATCACATAGGCGCGCTGGCTCATGTCACCCCCCTTGATCTTTCGGCCGCAACATACGACATGACGCGCCATTGTCACCAAGTAAAACCGGAACTGATGCCTGTACACTCGGAAACCCGTCACCTGCCTTACACCGCCCAGCAGATGTACGATCTGGTCGCCGACGTGGCCAAGTACCCCCAATTCCTGCCCTGGTGCGCAGCCGCCCGGATAAGGCGAACCTATTCGCTTGGAGAGGCCCAGGTGATGGAAGCGGATCTGGTCATTTCGTTCAA
Organism: Ruegeria sp. YKSF57; assembly: GCF_059612585.1. Lineage (NCBI taxonomy): Bacteria > Pseudomonadati > Pseudomonadota > Alphaproteobacteria > Rhodobacterales > Roseobacteraceae > Ruegeria > Ruegeria sp. YKSF57. The sequence goes on from NZ_JBXWQW010000004.1 coordinate 3,979, forward strand.
AGTGTTTCGCGAACGCTTCGGCAGCCGGGTGACCCTGTTTCCCGACCAAAAGAAAATCGACACCGAATACCTCGACGGTCCGTTTCGGTATCTGAAATCCGACTGGGCATTCGAGGACGCGCCAGATGGTGGGTGCAACGTGTCGTTCCACGTTGACTTCGAGTTCAGGAATACAGTCCTTCAAGGCATAATCGGTGTTGTGTTCAACGAGGCAATGCACCGGATCGTCAGGGCATTTGAAAAACGCGCGGTCGACTTGTACGGCTGAGGCTTTACCCGCGCTGAACCAGCGCTAGACTGCGCCTCATGACGGATTTCACATCTCAGTTGGCCGCTTTTGTCGCGGGGCCTGTCTCGACGAGCGCACAGGCCCGCATCGTAGCTTCGCTTTCGGCGCTGGATTGGTTGGCGGTCGGACGGGCGGGGGCGAACGAACCTGTTGCCCGGATCGTTCGGGATATGGTTCTGGAGGAGAGTGGCGCACCGCAAGCCCGATTGTTCGGGCAAGGAACCGCCCCGATGCGCGGAGCCGCCTTGGTCAATGGCACCATTTCCCACGCGCTTGACTATGACGACACGCATTTTGCCCATATCGGTCATCCGTCTGTCGCCGTTTTTCCTGCCGCGCTGGCAATGGCGGAATGGAGCGACCGCATGCTCGTGGAGATGCTTGAAGCCGCTCTTGTCGGGATGGAGCTTTCAATTCGCGTAGGGCTTTGGCTGGGGCGTGGGCATTATCAGGCCGGGTTTCACCAAACTGCCACAGCCGGTGCCTTTGGCGCAGCGGCGGCGGCCAGCCGTATGGCGGGATTGAACGAGCAACAAATCGAGCGAGTTCTGGGTCTCACCGCGACTCGTGCGGCGGGGCTTAAGGCGCAATTCGGAACCATGGGCAAACCCTATAACGCGGGAATTGCTGCATCGAATGGTATTGAGGCGGTTCTGTTGGTGCAGCGTGGATTTGAACCCAGCGAAATGGCACTGGAAGGCCCGTTCGGTTTTGGTGCAACCCATCATGGGGCCGGAAATACCAACGCAGCGCTGGACGGCCTGGGGGAGAACTGGCTGTTCGAAAACGTCAGTCACAAGTTCCATGCCTGCTGTCACGGTCTGCATGCTGCTTTGGAAGCCGGGCTGAAGCTGGATATCGCCGAACCCGAAGTGGCGGAGATCACCATTAAAACCCACCCCAGATGGATGAGCGTTTGCAATCAGTCGGCTCCGACAGGGGGGCTTGGGGCGAAGTTTTCTTACCGCACGGTGATGGCAATGCAGGCACTGGGTTATGACACCGCAAGACTTGACAGCTATTCCGACAAGGTCTGTTCCGATCCACGCCTGATTTCGCTGCGCGAACGTATAACGGTCGAGCAGGATGAAACCTTGTCCGAGACCCAATCGCGCTTAACTCTTCTGCGCCGGGATGGCGTCAAGCGGGAGGCCGAACATGACTTGGCGGCTCCTATCTCGTTGTCAGATCGGGAATCCCGTGTAAGGGAGAAGGCCGCGAAACTGATTGGACAACAACAGGCGGACGAGGTCTGGTCTCTGCTCCGAACGGGTGGGCGGGCGTCGGACCTTGCTGACCGGTTGGGCGGCGCATGACCAAGTTAAAGAAAAAGCGGACCCCCAAGAGGCCCGCTTTTGCCCTTGCGGGCGGCAGAGCATGCCAAGGTGGGCTTAGCTGCTCATGTCATAGGCCCGCTCGCCGTGGACAGAGAGGTCGAGCCCGTTTGTTTCGGTCTCGGCATCTACGCGAAGCGGCGTGACGAGTGCAACCACCTTGACCAACACAATTGTGACAACTGCCGTAAAGGCACCAACGATCACCAGCCCGCCCAGTTGGGCTGTCCAGCTTCCCAGCCCATAAGCGGCAATCATGATGGTGCCGAAAATGCCACCGACTCCGTGCACGGCGAACACGTCAAGCGTGTCATCGATCTTGAGCAGGTTGCGGACGACGTTGACCGCTTCCTGGCACAGAATCCCGGCAATGGCGCCGATAATCAGGGCCTGGACCGGATCGACGTAACCCGACGCGGGCGTTATCGACGCGAGGCCCGCGATGGTACCTGTAACAAGGCCGACCAGGGACGCCTTGCCGTATTTGATCCGCTCCCAAAGCGCCCATGTCAGCGAAGCGGTCGCAGCAGAGATATGTGTGACAGTCAATGCCATCGCCGCGCCACCATCCGCAGCCAGCTGCGAGCCGCCGTTGAAGCCGAACCAGCCAACCCAGAGCATCGCTGCGCCGATCATGACAAAACCCGGATTGTGCGGTGGAACCGTGCGGTTGCGACGTGGCCCAAGGAAAACTGCAATGATCAGGGCTGCAAGGCCGGCTGTTTCATGCACGACTATGCCGCCCGCAAAATCGCGTACACCGATTTCGCCTAAGATCCCTCCATCGGTCAGGATACCACCGCCCCAGATCCAATGAACCACCGGTGCGTAACAAAGCAGCATCCAGAGGCCCGAAAAGGTCAGGACAAAGCAAAATCCCACGCGTTCCACATATGCACCGATGATCAACGCCGGGGTGATGATGGCAAAGGTCATCTGGAAGGCGAAGAACAGGATCTCGGGCAATGTGCCCGACAGATTGTCTGGAGTAATGCCGACGAGAAATGCCTTGTCGAGCCCTCCCCAGATTCCTGATGTACCGTTGCCGAAGGCGATGGAATATCCAGCTATCATCCAAAGAACGCTCATGAGGCAAGCGATTGCGAAACAGTGCATGAACACGCTCAGCACGTTGCGTGCCCGAACGAGACCGCCATAGAACAGGGCAAGACCTGGCAGGGTCATGAAAAGGACCAGCGCAGTTGCGACGATGATCCAGGCTGTATCGGCTCCATTCATGGGCCGTTCTCCTTTCGACAAACGGGGCAACGCCTCGTTGAATGAGTGTGGAGAGCCTTGAACCCAAATGGCCGAGAGGAAAAAAGAGGCAGCCTGCAAAACGCCCGCCTCTTTATGCGTCTTTTGGTCAACTGTTGTCGTTTTATGCGCGTTTTGGCGCAATGTGCCTTATTTTTGAGCGATCCGAAGAAGCCCTTGTGCCAACAGGCTCAGCGCGTGCACCTGGGCGGCAGTACGTACATTCTCCCGACCAAGCGCTCCGAACTCCACAGTTTCCGAGGTGGTCTCTATCCCATTCCCAGACAAACCAAAGCAGACTCGGCCTTCGGGTTTGAACTCTGATCCGCCCGGCCCTGCAATTCCGGTAACTGATACGGCAAGCTGCGCCCGTGAGTTCCGTAAGGCGCCTTCGGCCATTTGCTGCGCCACCTCTTCCGAAACGGCCCCCACTGTTTCCAGCGTGGCGGCAGAGACGCCCAGCATCTCCCGTTTGGCCTCGTTCGTGTACGTCACAAACCCGCGTTCAACCACGGCTGAACTGCCCGGAATTTCTGTCAATGCGGCTATGACCAGACCTCCGGTGCAGCTTTCTGCGGTGGCGATCATCACGTTCAATGCCTTGGCGCGATCAAGAAGGTCAGAGACGTTCACAACCCCAAAACCCCATGTGAGATAACCGCAAGTATGGCAACACCGACCGCCGCAAACGCTCCAGCGATGATATCATCCAGCATAACACCCATAGCATCGCCGCGCCGGTCGGCCCAGCCGACAGGACCCGGCTTGGTGATGTCAAACAGTCGAAACAGCAGGAAACCGGAAATCCAGCCTGGCCAAAGCGCGGTAATCTCGAATCCATGCGCCCAGGCCGGATAGGAAATGGCCCAAAGGGCGATGAACTGCCCGGCAACCTCATCAATGACAATCTCGGACGGGTCATGATCGTCTTGGCCCGCCGTCATTTTCCGGGTGGCCCAAAGACCGCCTAAGAAAACGGATACCGTCGCCAACGCCAGCAGAGGGAAGCCGCCGACCGTGTGCAGGCCCAAGGCCAGAGGTAAGGCCGCCAAAGATCCCCAGGTGCCGGGGGCAGGGCGCAAATAACCGACGCCGCAGACTGTTCCTATCAGTTGTGCCAGTGTCATGCGCGCACCAGGCAAGCCGTTGCGATCGAAGCGATTCCTTCACCGCGCCCGGTGAACCCCAACCGTTCTGAGGTTGTCGCCTTGACCGACACCTGATCTGGTCTGAGATCCATGATCTGCGCCATCTGTTCGCGCATACCTGCAGAATGCGGCCCGATCTTGGGGTATTCGCAAACCAAGGTGCAATCGATGTTCGACACCTTGAAGCCCATACTCGCCGCAAGTTGGATAGCGTGGCGCAGAAATATCTCGCTAGACGCTCCCTTCCATTGCGGATCCGATGGGGGGAAGTGTTGCCCGATATCGCCTTGCGCCAACGCACCGTAAATGGCGTCGGTCACGGCGTGCATCCCGACGTCGGCATCCGAATGGCCTTGCAGTCCACGGTCGTGTGGAACTTTGACACCACATAAGACTACATGATCTCCGTCGCCGAAGCGGTGCACGTCATAACCATTGCCAAGTCTGATATCCATGGCTGCTCCCAAAATTCGTTCTGCCCGCGCAAAGTCTTCGGGGCGGGTAATTTTCAGATTGTCCGGGTCACCCGGCACGATTGACACGTTGATTCCAGCCGCGCGCGCCACCTCAACATCATCTGCGGCACCACCCGGATGCGCGTCATGGGCCGCCCGGATAGTGGCATAGTGAAATCCTTGCGGTGTCTGGGCCGCAAAAAGCCCTGACCGGTCTTGTGTACCGGTGACGTGGTTCCCGTCACCGGTCCAAAGTGCGTCGGTTACTGGAATCCCGGGCGCTGCGGCGCAACTGCTGTTCAAAGCGTCAAGAACATCCTGAATGATCCTTTGTGATACGCACGGGCGCGCGACATCATGGATGAGGACGTGAGTGATGCCCAATCCCTCCAATTCACGAAGTCCGCTTTGAACCGAGCCAGCCCGATCCGTACCGCCCTTTGCCAGCAAGAGGCCGGATACCGAAAACTCTTGCCAAGCGGTGCTGTCTTCTTCTGACAGGACCAGTACGATTTGGTCCAACCCTGCTGCGTGAAATGCATCAAGGGTCCAGTCGATAACCCGACGTCCCGCCAATTGGCGCCACTGCTTGGGCGTTCCGCTACCTGCCCGTTGACCACGCCCGGCGGCGACGATGATGGCGGCGGTTTTCATTCAGGGAAGTTCTCCGTCGATACAGCCTCTGTTTAGGATGAGGTGAAAGCAGAGGCAATCACCGGACTCCAGGTGGTGAAAAATTATGCAAACTTCGAATTATTAACCTTGTGTCGTGGCGTTTCGTTGTTCAAATGCTGAAATTTCGGTATTCAAAACTCAACTGCACAAGGATTAAGCGTTTTGGACCTGCGTCTGGGTGAAAAAAAACTGAATCCGCCGGTTGTACTGGCACCCATGGCCGGAATCACAGACCGGCCCTTTCGTGACCTTGTGATGAATTTCGGTGCTGGCATGGTAGTCAGCGAAATGGTCGCCAGCCAGGAAATGGTGCAAGCCAAACCAGGTGTGCGAGAGCGGGCGGAACTATCGGCGGATGTCGAAAACACGGCGGTTCAACTGGCCGGGCGAGAGGCGCACTGGATGGCCGAGGCCGCAAAGCAGGTCGCGGATCGGGGCGCGCGGGTCATTGACATCAATATGGGATGCCCGGCCAAGAAGGTGACCAACGGATATTCCGGCTCTGCGCTTCTGAAAACTCCTGATCATGCGTTGAAGCTAATCGAGGCGGTGGTCGAGGCAGTCGACATTCCGGTGACACTGAAAACCCGGCTTGGTTGGGACGACAAATTGCTCAATGCCCCTGACGTGGCCAAGCGGGCAGCCGACGCCGGAGTATCAATGGTAACGATACACGGACGCACCCGGTGCCAGTTCTACAAAGGGCGTGCAAACTGGGTTGCAATCCGCGAGGTCAAAGAGGCCGTTTCAGTGCCGGTGATCGCCAACGGTGATATTACTGATCCCACCTCGGCGCGCCATGCTTTGGCCCGATCCGGTGCGGATGGCGTGATGGTTGGGCGCGGTGCGCAGGGTAAGCCGTGGATTCTCGCTCAGATTTGTCATGAACTTTATGGGGCGGAAGCGCCGGAAATTCCGATGGGCAACGATCTGATTGATGTGATCTCTGCTCACTATGAAGCAATGTTGGCGTTTTATGGGACCGATCTTGGCTTGCGCGTCGCGCGCAAGCACCTGGGGTGGTACATGGACGAGGCGGGAACAGGTGCGACGCTGCGCCGTGCGGTACTGACTTGTCGCGACCCACAAGAGGTTAAGCGAATTCTTCCGGATGCGTTGTTGGCAAGAAAGGAGGCGGCCGCATGACATTAGATCAGGATATCTGGACGTCACTTCCAGTACCCGCTTTCATCATCGACCCGGCGGATCGGATCGCTGACATCAACTCTGCCGGTGAAGGTTTTCTTAACGCCTCACGAAAATCTGTCATCGGTGAACCCGTCTGGGATCAGATCGCGGTGAATGCTCCGTTGGAGCCCGCGTTTGTGAAAGCGCGCAAAAACGGCACCCCTCTTTTTGTCAATGATGTCGATGTAGGTTCCGGCAACCGTAGCCCGCTGCAATGTGCTCTTCAGATTGCTCCGCTTGTTGGCCAACCGGGGTCGATGATCATGATCATCTCGCCGCGAGAGCTTTCGGGGCGGATGACTCTGAATCACTCGGTCAAGTCCGCCGCGCAGTCTGCAATCGGAATGGCCGAAATGTTGGCTCATGAAATCAAAAACCCCCTGGCGGGTATTACCGGTGCCGCTCAACTGCTCGGGATGAATGTGGACCCTCAGGACCTTGAATTGACGGATCTGATCGTCGCGGAAAGTCGGCGGATCGTGAAACTGCTGGAGCAGGTTGAGCAGTTCGGCAACCTCTCGCCCCCGGGTCTCAAACCCGTCAATATTCACGATGTATTGGATCGGGCACGCCGGTCGGCATTGCTGGGTTTCGGGGCGAACATGGCGATTGTCGAGAACTACGACCCGTCTTTGCCAATGGCTTATGGCGATCCGGACCAGTTGCTGCAGGTCGTTTTGAACCTGCTGAAAAACGCCGCCGAAGCGGCGGGAAGCGAAGGCGGCACAATACGACTGCGTACCTATTTTGAACATTCCTTCCGCTTGCGGCGAAGCGACGGGTCCGGGCATTCACTTCCATTGCAGATCGAGATAGTCGATGATGGGCCGGGGTTGCCGGAAGACATCAAGGCCGACATCTTTGATCCGTTCGTGTCCGGGCGCGAGAATGGAACGGGCCTTGGGCTGGCTTTGGTCAGCAAAATTATTTCCGACCATGATGGATGGATATCGGTGGATTCGGTTCCAGGGCGAACCGTATTCCGCTTGTCACTTCGCCGCGCTCCGCGCGATGCGAACCCAGAGGAGAACATTTGATGGATGGCACAGTTCTGGTCGCCGACGACGACCGTACGATCCGAACGGTTCTTACGCAGGCCCTGACGCGGGCGGGGTGCAAAGTTCACGCAACCAGTTCGCTGACCACGTTGATGCGATGGGTCGGCGAGGGCAAGGGAGATGTCATCATTTCCGACGTGGTCATGCCGGACGGCAACGGGTTGGAGATGCTGCCGAAGATCGCCCAGGACCGGCCTGGCCTGCCGGTAATCGTGATTTCCGCGCAAAACACGATCATGACGGCCATTCAGGCGGCCGAGGCAGAAGCCTATGACTATTTGCCGAAACCGTTCGATTTGCCAGATCTGATGAAGCGGACGGCTCGCGCCTTGGAGCAAAAGCGACGTTCGCCTCCAGAACTGCGAGATGCTCGCAGTGAACGCCCCGAAGAACTGCCCTTGGTGGGACGTACACCGGTCATGCAAGCCTTGTACCGGTTGGTGGCGCGGGTAATGAACACGGATTTGCCGGTGATGATTTCGGGCGAAAGCGGCACCGGTAAATCGCTAATCGCCAGGGCCCTTCATGACTTTTCGGACCGTCGAACCTTGCCGTTTGTCACTGTTACCGGCGCAGATCTGCGGGAACTGGACGGCCCGGCGCGTGTTCTGGCCCGGGTTCGCGGCGGTACATTGTTGATCGATGAGGTGGCGGATATCGAGGAAGATATTCAGGCGCGGATAGTTCGGATGATCGATTCTCCAGGCGATCACATTCCTAGGTTCATTGCCACCAGCCAAAGCGATCTGGCGGAAGCGATGGAAGGTGGACGCATGCGCCAGGATCTTTATTACCGCTTATGCGGGGCGACACTCCATGTGCCGGCTTTGCGCGAAAGGGTTGACGACATTCCCCTATTGGTTGAACATTTTTTGGCTCGCGAGGCAAATGACACCTCTTCGAAACGGTGGCTTGGAAAAGAGGCACTCGATCTCGTGCGACGGTATTCGTGGCCCGGAAATGTGAGGCAACTGGAAAACGCGGTTCGGAGGCTGGGCCTGACAAGCCGAGGGAACGAGATCGCTCGTTCGGAAGTCGAAGCGGTACTGGGCAGTCAGCCAGAGATTGAGCCAGTACTGGGTGGCGGCGATAAGGAGAAATTGTCGGCTTCGGTAGCACGCCACCTGCGCCGATATTTCGATCTGCATGGAAATATGCTGCCTGCGCCTGGGTTGTACCAAAGGATTCTGCGAGAGATCGAGGCGCCGTTGATTGAAATTGCGTTGGATGCGACTGGAGGCAATCAAGCAAAATGTGCAGACCTTCTGGGGATTAACCGGAATACACTTCGAAAAAAGATTACAGAACTCGATATAGAGGTGACACGACGCCGCAAACTGATGTAATATCGCCACACAAACCGTGGCAGCTGGGTGTCCACCCGGCAAAGACCACGAAATATTGCGGTAAGCCGCTTTTGCGGCACATCAGAATGAGGGCAGCAGGTGGTATCCCGGTCACAGTACGGGTCAATCCCATCGATCAATCGGTGGCGCAAGTCCAGAAGATTGCGCAATTTCGGGACGTTGGGGCTTGTTCTTTTAGGGCCTGTTCTGGCCTTTGCAACGTATCTTGTCATCGGTCCATTTGATCTTGGCGCTTCCGCATCGGCCTTGCGGCTCGTTTTGCTGGCAGATTTGGTCTACGTCCTGTTCCTTGCCGCATTGGTGCTGGGGCAGCTGGGGCGTTTGGTTGTGGCACGCCGCGCCAAGTCGGCCGGGTCGCGCCTGCATTTGCGCTTGATTGGCGCATTCACGTTGTTGGCGTTGGTCCCGACGGTTACAGTTGCGATCTTTGCGGGGCTGACCATCAATATTGGTTTGGAAGGCTGGTTTTCGGATCGAGTGCGCCAGGTGGTTGGGTCATCTCTGTCCGCTGCCGAAGCCTATGAACTGGAGCACCGCGAAGGCTTGCGCCAAGACGCGATTGTTCTTGCACGTTTTCTCGATCGGGCGCGTCAATTGAACTATTTTGTTACTGACGCCGAGCTGCGCGAAGTGCTGGCGCAGGGCCAAAGCCAGATACAACGCGGATTACGCGAAGCCTATATCATCGACGGAACAGGTGAAATCCGAGCACGGGGAGATCGTTCTTACCTATTCAATTTTGAAAAACCAACAAACAATGAGATTGTACAATCGGACGATGAAGGCTTTCTGATCATCCAAGACTGGGGCAACAACGAATTCCGTGCGCTTGTTCCCCTGGAAGTGTATCTGGATCGCTATCTGTATGTGAGCCGGGAAGTCGACGGCGAAATACTGAATCTTCTGGATGATACAAAGGAAACAGTGCGGTTTTACCAGCAACTGGAAAGTGAGCGCGGCAAGGTTCTTTTTGAATTCGGGCTTTTGTATCTGGGATTTGCGGTCATCCTTATTCTGGCTGCGGTGTCCTTAGGCATGTGGTTCGCTGAACGATTGTCGCGCCCGGTCGGCTGGCTGACAACGGCGGCACAGCGTGTTGGGGCAGGGGATTTGAGCGTGCAAGTGGCCGAAGGTGATGGAGATGATGAAATATCGATGTTGGGTCGCTACTTCAATCAGATGACGCGACAACTTAAAGGCCAACGCGACGCCTTGCTTGAGAACACGCAACAAATCGAACGCCGGCGTAGGCTCTTCGATTCGGTTTTGAGCTCGGTTACTTCTGGCGTTGTAGGGCTGGATTCGGGCGGAAAGATCACCTTTGTGAACCGATCGGCAGAACGCTTGCTCGATTGGACGGGTGATGAACAGAGTCTGGCTTTGGGGGTTGCGGTACCAGAGTTCCTGCCACTTTTCGAAACACTGGAAATCGGGACGCAGGAGACTGTTCAGGGAGAAGTCAAAGTGACCCGGAAGGGTCGGCTGGAAAATCTGTTAGTTCGAATGTCGACTCGGCGTAACGAGGATGGCAGACTTGAGGGCTATGTGGTTGCCTTTGACGATGTCACTGATCTGGTCAGTGCACAACGTATGGCTGCTTGGGGCGATGTGGCCCGACGGATTGCACACGAAATCAAGAATCCGCTGACGCCAATTCAGTTAAGTGCTGAAAGAATAAAACGAAAATTCTCGCATAAGCTTGATGGGGAAGACTGTGATGTTCTCACGGCGATGACGGATGTAATCGTGCGTCAGACCAATGATCTACGGCGTATTGTCGATGAGTTCTCCAAATTTGCGCGAATGCCAGATCCGGACCGGCACGAAGAAGATTTGGTCGAGTTGGTTCGGGAAGCCGTGCTGTTACAGCAGGCAGGGCAACCGGATGTCAGAATCGAGGCGGATCTTCCTGAAGAACCCTTCATCGTGGATGTGGATGCGACGATGCTCAATCAAGCACTGACAAACCTTATCAAAAACGCCGGAGAAGCGATTGAAACTTTTAAGAAAAATGGCGTCCTTGAACATCATGCTCCGGAAATCCGCGTGGCGATGAGGGAGCTTACCGATGGTGTCCAAATCACGATAGCCGATAACGGCATTGGGCTACCTGAGGATCGGGCGAGACTGTTTGAGCCTTATGTGACTACGCGAGACGAAGGTACCGGGCTCGGTTTGCCCATCGTCAAGAAAATCATTGAAGAACACGGCGGCAATCTCACCCTGGAGGATGCGCCGGTTTTCGACGGACAGGACCATTTCGGTGCAATGGCCGTGATCCGCTTACCAAGGGTCCGGAGCGACCCGAGATCCGAACCACAAAAGCAGGCAATTAAACCCAATTTGAAAGCAGGCCAATCATGAGTGATATTCTGATCGTAGATGACGAGCGCGATATTCGCGAACTGGTGTCCGATATCCTGGAGGACGAAGGGTATTCCACCCGCCTGGCTGGCAATTCGGATGAATGTATGACGGCAATCAATTCCGAGCCGCCGGGGCTGCTGATCCTGGATATCTGGCTCAAGGACAGCCGGATGGACGGGATTGATATCCTCAAAGCGGTGAAGCGCGACAATCCCGATGTACCGGTTGTGATCATATCCGGGCACGGCAATATAGAAATTGCGGTGGCTGCAATCAAACAAGGTGCCTATGATTTCATAGAAAAACCCTTCAACATTGATCAGTTGATGGTTGTCATCCGGCGCGCGATGGAGACATCGCGTCTGCGGCGCGAGAATGCCGCGCTGAAACGGCGCGAAGTCAGTTGTTCCGATATGATCGGTAAGTCCGCTGCCTTCCGTACGATGCAGAACCAGTTGGACAAGGTCACGAAATCCAATGGGCGAGTAATGTTGCGAGGACCGGCGGGTTCAGGCAAGGAAATCGCCGCACGCTATATCCACGCCCATTCAAATCGCGCAAACGCTCCATTCGTGACCGTTAATTGTGCGGGGATGGAGCCCGAGCGCATGGAAGAAGTGCTGTTTGGGCGTGAATCTTCTGAACGCGGCATAGAATCCGGGTTACTGGAGGAAGCGCATGGAGGTGTGATTTATTTCGACGAAGTGGCCGACATGCCGCTTGGTACGCAGTCAAAGATCCTGCGCGTTCTGGTCGATCAGCAATTTCAAAGAGTGGGCGGAACAGACAAGGTTCGCGTTGATCTTCGCGTGATCTCTTCGACAACCCGGGACCTTGAAAACGAAATTCGCGAGGAGCGCTTCCGTGAGGAACTGTATCACCGGCTGAACGTGGTTCCGGTGGCCGTGCCTTCCTTGGAAGAGCGGCGAGAAGACATTCCGATGCTGGCGCGGCATTTCATCGACATGTGTCACGAGACACAGGGATTGCCACTACGTGAGCTTAGCGACGAGGCCGTTGCCCTGATGCAAACGATGATCTGGCCGGGTAATGTGCGGCAACTCAAGAACCTGGTGGAGCGAGTTTTGATCTTAGGGGAGAGCGCCGGCGTGATCGAAGCGCGGGAACTTCCTAACGAGGATCAAAGTGCCGAAGACGAAGGGCGTGTCGTTTTGTCCGGGGCGTTGGCGACACTGCCTTTGCGTGAAGCACGCGAGGCGTTCGAGCGGGAATATCTTTTGACGCAGATCAACCGCTTTGGTGGAAACATCAGTCGGACCGCAAGCTTTGTCGGGATGGAGCGTAGCGCGTTGCATCGTAAGTTGAAGTCGCTTGGAGTTGTCACATCCAACAAATCCGGTGCCCGGGTTGCGCATGTGGACGAAACGGAACCGGCAGAATAGGAGACATGAAAGAGTCACCCCGCTTGTTGCGGGGTGATGATCTGAAATGTGCCATCGTCGAATCTGACAAAACACGCCCCTTCGCCCAGCGGCGGCAAGGTCGTTGTCCGAGACGCCGGAACAAGAGATTTCACGTTTGGCCTGCAAGGCGGAAGGCTGACCGGCCGGTAGCCCTTTTGCGCCATGCACTGTGCCTCGACGCGATTGCGAAGGCCCTTATTGACGTCGACGGTATAGAGGTGCCCCGGCTGCCACCAACCGCCGGTTGTGTAGCATTGGCCAGAGCTGTTGCAGACGGTTCGGCCAGGGTAATAGATTGGTGGGCTTTGGCGAACCTGGTTTGCGACCGGAGCGTCTCGGAGCGCCTTGATCTGACAATCAGTGGTCTCGGTCTGCATCTTCGAAACTGATGCGCCTTCGCGATAGTACAGAGACAGCGGACCGCAGGCCGTAAGAGCGAGGATGAGCAAGCTGGTGGGGATCACTGTTTTCATTAGCTTACATTGCCTCAACCATGGGTTTAAGACAATTGAATTGACCGCCAGAATTGCATCTGTCATTCAAAACGCTCAGGCAGAAGGGCCAGAGAAATGAAGGTCATTATTTGCGGCGCAGGTCAGGTCGGATGGCAGATCGCGCGTCACCTTTCCGGAGAGTTGAACGATGTCACGGTCGTTGACAACAATCCCGACCTTGTGCGCCGGGCCACGGAAACGCTGGATGTACAGGGAATCGCGGGCTTTGCCAGCTATCCGGATGTGTTAGAGCGAGCAGGTGCGCGAGACGCAGATATGATCATTGCGGCAACTCATTCAGATGAGGTGAACATGGTCACCTGTCAGATGGCCCATTCGGTTTTTTCAATCCAACGAAAGATAGCGCGTTTACGGGCGAAGTCCTATCTCGAGGCAATCCACTCGGATTTGTACCGGCGCGACCACCTGCCTATCGATGTGGTTATCAGCCCCGAGCGCGAAGTGGCCGCCGCTGCCATGCGCCGTTTATCCGCACCTGCAGCGTTTGACACCGAGATTTTCATGGGCGGTCGGGCGCAGCTTTTGGGCATCCGAGTTGAAGAGGCTTGCCCGATCATCAACACGCCATTGCGGCAGCTGACAGACCTGTTTTCAACCCTCAAGTCTATTGTTGTCGGCGTCCGACGAGCCGGTTCGCTGTTCGCACCCGAACCTGATGATCAACTTTTCGTCGGCGATGAATGCTACGTTTTTACCGCAGTGGAAGACGTGGATCGAACCATGGAAGTTTTTGGCAAGACCCAGAAACGTCAGGATCGGATTGTGATTGTCGGCGGCGGAAATGTCGGTCTGGAAGTGGCCAAGACACTGGAGGAGCGTGAGGGAAGGGTACGGGTCAAGATCATTGAGCGCGACCGACGTTGTGCGGAAAGGGCAGCCGAAGCGCTGGAACGTACCATTGTTCTGAATGGAGACGGCCTTGATTCCGCGCTTCTCAAAGAAGCGGGAATCGAACGCGCTGATGCAATGTTGGCGGTGACCGATGATGACCGGACCAACATGCTCGCGGCCGTTAGGGCAAAGGCTGACGGATGTCCGCTGGCCATCGCGCTGGTCAACGACCCGAGTATGGTGGCGCTGATGGGCCCCTTGGGTGTTGATGCGTATATCAATCCGCGCGCGACCACAGTCAGTTCCATCCTGCGCCACATTCGCCATGGCCGTGTACGCCAGGTTTATTCGATCGGCGATGCCGAGGCTGAAGTGATCGAGGCAGAGGTTTTGTCGACCTCTCCCATGGCAGGTCAAAAATTGCGCGATATCGACTTTCCCGAAGGCGTACTTGTCGGAGCTGTGCGCAAGGGTGACGAGGTTCTTCGACCAACCGGAAGCCTTCGGATCGAAGAAAAAGACGTTTTGGCGATTTTCGCCATGGCCGACGATGTCGCCGAGGTCGAACGGCTCATGCAGGTTTCAATCGATTTTTTCTGATGGCGGTCCGGGCAAAGCAAAAAATCGGGTACTTGCGGCGCATGCCGCTGTTCCTGGTTATTTGGGGAATTGCATCGATTTCCATGTGGATTCCGGCCAGCTATTCGCTGGCGCTAAATGATCATCCAACATCTCGGTCTTTTTTTTATTCGGGTCTGGTTGGATTGGTGATCGTGGCGATGGTTGCGCTGGCAATGCTCAACCGGTTTCCGAAACGGGGTACTTTGGGCCAACTGGCCGCGCTGCTTGCGACGTTTGCGTTCATGCCGGTTTTTTTGGCAATTCCCCTCCACGACGCATTGGGTACAACGACTTTTCTCAATGCCTATCTGGACATGGTCAGCGCGTTGACGACGACCGGTGCAAATGTTTTTCCTGATCCTCAACGGCTGTCTGCGCCGTTGCATCTGTGGCGCGCTCAGGTGGGCTGGATGGGGGGGCTGCTAATGTGGATTGCCGCCTCTGCTATCTTGGCGCCTTTGTCCTTGGGCGGATTTGAAGTAACGGCCAAGGGAGAGCCAGGGCGTGCTGTTTTCGGCGTGGTGCAAAGTGAAAGAGCCGATCCTCGCGGGCGGTTGTTTAAGATTTCAAGAACGCTCGTTCCAGTTTATACCGGTCTTACTGGTGTCATATGGGTTCTGCTTCTGATTGCAGGCGAAAAAGGCTTGACTGCAATCTGCCATGCGATGTCAATCATGGCCACTTCCGGGATATCGCCGGTTGGTGGTCTCGAAGGGTCGGCGTCGGGTTTGACCGGCGAAGCGATCATGTTTCTGTTTTTGTTCTTTGCCTTGTCACGTCTGACTTTTTCGTCTGATACCGCGGCTTCGGGTTACTCGCGTCTGGACAAAGACCCCGAATTTCGCGTGGGTCTGCTTTTTGTGGTATCCGTTCCTCTCATCTTGTTTTTCAGGCATTGGCTGGGTGCTTATGACGTCAACGCTGAGATGAATGCGGAGTTAGGATTACGGTCTTTGTGGGGCAGTATGTTCACTGTGCTCTCTTTTCTGACGACGACAGGGTTTGTCAGTTCCGATTGGGCTGAGGCACAGCAATGGTCAGGGCTGGGAACGCCGGGAATGATTCTGATGGGGCTCGCCATGGTCGGTGGTGGTGTGGCCACTACTGCTGGGGGCGTGAAGCTTTTGCGTGTTTTTGCACTTTACCTTAACGGGCTGCGTGAGATGGAGCGGTTGATCTACCCATCCTCGATCAGCGGAACGGCAGGTGGACATCGGCGAATTCAACGCGATGGGGCCTTCATTGCTTGGATCTTTTTCATGTTGTTTGCGATTTCGTTGACCGTTTTCACCATTGTGTTCTCTGTTTTGGGGTCGAGTTTCGAGCAATCTATGGTGCTAACGATCGCTTCACTGACGACGGCCGGACCGCTGATTGAAACCGCCACCGAAATACCGATCCGGCTCGTCGAGCTCGGTGTGGGAGCAAAATTCACGCTTTGTGCCGCAATGATAATCGGTCGTCTTGAAACACTGGCAATAATTGCACTTTTGACCCCATCCCTGTGGCGCGCCTAAAGAAATTGCTTGACGTCACGTCATGCTTTTCCTTTTTTCGTCTGGAATATCCTGTCGCGGCACTTCATACTGCGCCAGAGGGAGCGCGTTGGTCCGCAGCGCGTAGCAAGAACAATGGCGAGATTATAAAAATATGGCTTCGGACAGACAGAATCTTCAGGATGCGTTCCTGAATAACGTACGGAAAGCTAAAGTTCCGGTTACGATTTTCCTGATCAACGGTGTTAAATTGCAGGGTGTGATTACCTGGTTCGATAATTTTTGCGTATTGTTGCGCCGCGACGGACAGTCGCAGTTGGTCTACAAGCACGCGATATCGACCATCATGCCGTCGCAGCCAATTAACCTTTATGAGGGCGAAGACGCCTCTTGATGGAACATGACAGGACGCTCACCCGGGCGTGGGTGCTGCATCCGGATATCAAGTCAGATGATGAACGTCGTCTTCCGGGACCGGCGCTGCAAGAAGCTGTAGCACTTGCTGCAGCTTTGCCTGATCTGGACGTAATCGGGTACGATATTGTGCGCTTGCAGCGAGCGCAGCCCGGTTATCTGTTTGGCAGTGGCAAGATCGAAGAGCTGGGTGACCGGTTTCACGAAAACAAGATCGAGCTTGTCCTGATTGATGGCCCGGTGACACCGGTACAGCAGCGCAATCTCGAGAATGCTTGGAAGGTCAAGATCCTGGACCGAACGGGCTTGATCCTTGAAATATTCAGTGACCGCGCCCGCACCCGAGAAGGTGTGCTGCAGGTCGAAATGGCCGCGCTTAGCTATCAACGCACAAGACTAGTCCGGGCCTGGACCCACCTTGAACGGCAGCGTGGGGGGCTTGGGTTTGTCGGCGGTCCTGGTGAAACTCAGATCGAGGCCGACCGACGCGCCATTGACGAACAACTGGTTCGCCTGCGCCGGCAATTGGAGAAGGTGGTGAAAACCCGCACTCTGCACCGCGCAGCGCGAGCCAAGGTTCCATATCCAATTGTCGCGCTGGTGGGCTATACCAACGCAGGAAAGTCGACCCTCTTCAATCGTTTGACCGGCGCGGAAGTAATGGCCAAGGACATGCTGTTTGCCACGCTGGATCCAACGATGCGCCGCGTGCAGCTGCCTGACGGTCCCGAAGTAATTTTATCGGACACGGTCGGGTTCATTTCATATTTGCCGACTGAACTGGTCGCGGCATTTCGTGCCACCTTGGAAGAAGTTCTGGGCGCGGACCTGATCATTCATGTGCGCGACATCAGCCACAGCGAAACTGAAACGCAGGCACAGGATGTCGAGGCGATTCTGGCATCATTGGGCGTGACCGAGGATCGACTACGGTTGGAGGTCTGGAACAAGGTCGACTTGCTTGAAGACGAAGCACGAACCTCCGTTTTGGCACGAGCTGCGCGAGACAAGAAAATCTTTGCGATCTCCGCAGTTAGCGGCGAGGGGGTGGAACCACTTCTGGCAGCAATAGCGCAAGAACTTCAAGTGGTGCGCAACGAGGCTGTGTTACATCTTGGTTTTTCCGAAGGCCGCAAGCGGGCATGGTTGTTCGCACAAGACGTTGTGCAGTCCGAAACTCAATCGGACAAGGGTTTCGAGCTCTCTGTTTTGTGGACACCTATTCAAGAAGCCAGATTTGATGCGTTATGAAGTTCAGCCGCCAACGATCTGTTTTTGATAGTCTTCAGCGTCGAACCAGCCTTTGGCGTTGAGGATTTTCAGGTCAGAATCGAAATCCCACTCTTCCCATCCACGGCAAATGACAAGATTTCCGGTCTCGGCATGGTGACCTTCCATCGTCCAGACAAACAGTGCGTGATTGCCCGCTTTGCGCATCATATCGCATCGGATCTCCAGGTCCGGAAAGGCAGCAAAAATGCTGTGCGCGAGTTCTTTTATCGCTGAATGGCCCTGAATGACGTCACCGCAATTCACGCAGGTTTTTCCATCCGGAGCAAAAAATGAGACCACGGTATCGGCATCCGCTGAACTCCAGGCGATTGCATAGTCGCGTGCAAGGTTTTGAAGAACGTCTTGAACACTGGCCATTGCCCCCTCCGAGTGGCGCGTCGGTTTGCCAAGAGTATGCCAACGAGGGTAGCTTCGTAAATGTCCTCCCGAGAATCGCGCGATTGATTGCCAAGGCCTCGTCTTTTGAACTCAGCGGGGGATCAGATTTGTTGTGCCGACCGCCGCAGCCCTGGCGAGATCGGCATCCAGAGACATTGGCACGTATTCGCCACGCCGCCAAAGCTGTGCGAGGTCGTCATAGTGGCGCGACAGGAAATGTCCCGACTGACCGGTGGAGGTAATAAAAACAGAACTATCCGGATCGGCGAAGTCATAAACGCCCCGATACCCTGCGCCGTGAACGTTGAGGAACGGATTGGGCCCTTCACCCGATGTGCGGCCGCGCTGGAGGGTGTTGTCCCCGCCGCTGGTGGACTGGCGGATATTGACGAAATAGCGAAGGACCGGAACCGATCCCAAAACCTGATGATCGTGAGTCGCCTGATGTGCATCACCCCAACGCAGCGCCTCGAGTGATCCGCCATACTTTTCGGCTACCCAGATCAGCGCGTCGTCAAGGGCAAGGCGGGCCATATCCGTGCAAATTTCCAAGGGAGCACTTTGGCGCACGTCACACCAGACTGATGCTCCGTCGATGTCGCGAAAGACCCGTTCGATGAAAAGTGGCTCCACATGTTTGAATTCGCTGACCAGTGGCCCAAGTTCGTCAGCTATCAGCCGCTTTTGCAACGCCCGAACCCATGCCGCATAGATGAGCGGTTCGGGAAGGTGCTCGTTCATCTCGCCATTCCATTCGGCCAGCAAGGCAAGGGCAATCTGTCGTCGCCGCTCGGGTGTGCCCTCGGGTGCGGATTCGCCTGTAAACCAAAGATCTGCACCGATGAGCGGCAATAACGTTCGTGCTGTGATACTGACAGGATCCAACTGCGCTTCTATGAAACTGTCGCGGGTGTGCACCTCGCGGTTCTGCATTAGTTTTTCCCATCGCTGCACGCGTTGGGTGTCGCCCCAGACAAAAGAAACGTGATTTGGAAATGGTCTGTCGATGATCTTGTTGTTGGTATTGCCCATTAAGCCACCGGAAGGTGAGACGAATTCGGGGTTTTCGGAATAGGGCGCGCGCCCCTGCCAGCGATTTTCTGTGCGCCATCCCTGACTGGGCAATCGGCCCTGACTTTGGTGCGCCGGGTCGCGATCGGGTATCGCGCCGACCAGCTTCATGGCTATGGTGTTCTTGTCTGCAAGGGACAAGTTCTGTGCCGGGGCAATGAACGCTTCGGTGGACCGTATTGCTTCGCGCACGTTGTTCGAGTTCATCAAGGCCAATGAGGCGCTCATCGATGTGTCACTTGGGCTCAACACAGTCCAGGCAAGTGACACAACGTGGCCAGGTGGGGTTATGGTTTCGAGGCTATAATGACTTCCAGGCAAGACAGGTCCGTTTTCGGTCCAGCGCAGGGTCAGAGTGATCGGTGGGGCGTCCTTGATCTCGATAATGGAAGGGCGCGATTCGAATGACCTATAGCCATCCGGCGTCAGGTACTCTTCGGGATTGTCTGGATTGAGTTTTTCGACATAGAGATCCTGATCATCCATATAGGCTGATGTCAGCCCCCAGCCCAAACGATCGCTCCGGCCAACCATGATGGCCGGAACTCCGGGAATCGAGGCCCCTATAATTCCACCATTCTCCAATTCGAGCCGGGTAAGGTACCAGATTGTAGGCGCCGAAAACCCAAGATGCGGATCGTTGGCCAACAGAGTTCCTCCACTGGCGGATCGGTTCGGTGCTGCCGACCATGCATTCGACGCGCCAGCCAGACCCCGTTTCGGAAATGGTGACAAGGGGTCGGCGAGCATTGCCGTGCCTTTGGCGTAACGCGGGACATCCGGAAAGAGGGCGGCGTATTCTGGCAATGCGGCTGTGCCCGGCCCAGGGACATCCGGCAAGATATCAGCCAGTCGTGCCGGGTCGTCCAGCATCAGAGAGACGCGGGCGCGCAAAACCTCCTCTTCCAAATGGCCGGACAGTTGCAGACCCATCAGTTTGATGATTGCAAGGCTATCGCCGGGGCGCCACGGAGCGACAGGAGCGTTGAACAGAAACATTTCGGGTGCGCCGCGCCCCAGGGCATCCTCGTTGATCTCGGTGAGTCGCGCATTGACGCCAGCAGCATAGGCTTGAAGGGCTTTCTTGGTGTAGTCGTCTTGAACATCGACGGATTTCTGTGCAAGCCGATAAAGATCAAACCGCCTGAGCAATTTATCGATCGGAACGGTCCTTTGACCGAATATCTCTGACAGGCGCCCTTGGGCAGTTCGCCGCATCACCGTCATTTGCCACAGTCGATCCTGTGCGTGCGCATATCCCAAACCAAAGAAAACATCGGGATCGCTCTCGCCAAAGATGTGCGGAACGTTCGAATGATCGCGTACAATTTCGACCGGAGCGGTCAGGCCTTCGACTTTGACCGACTTATTGTACTCCGGCAGCGACTGGCTGGCGAGGAAATAGACCAATACCACACCGGCGACGACCAGAGCGACGAGGCCAGCCGCGATCCGCATCAACCAGCGAAAAAGAAGACCCATGAACTCCCCGTGAGGTTTGAGTTTCGCATTCGCGCGGAGATTAGTGGAAGCTTGCCGGAACCGGAAGGGGAGTTGTCGACAAGTTCCGCAATGTCTGCGCGCGCCGAAGAATCATCATGTTCGGCACGCATCTAATTCGGGCAGAAATCAGGGAATGATCCGCGTATATTTGGCACCTTCCAAAGACGCACCGATCTGAAGGCCTGCCTGACCGAAAATGGCAGCCAGAACAGGCGTGCGCAGTGTCGTGGTGTCAGCAGTCAAAGTTTGTCCCTGGTCGCTGACCACGTAGCCGATATCCGCACCGGCAGTCCATCCGCTTGAGCGGCGGAAATCGTTCAGTGCGTCCTGAGTCATGAAGAACAGGACATGCGCATATTGTTGTGCGCCGATCTGGAAACCGGCCGTTCCCTTGACCGCTGAATAGTAGTCGACAGTTGCCCCGTTGATGCGCAACGCTCCGCGGCCATAACCACCGCCAAAGATGAAGCCAGCTTCGGTAATAAGTGGCATTACCAGCATCCCATTGGCTTTTTGCGCAATTTCGACAGTGTTGGGATAGCGCGAATACATTTCGTTTAGCGTCGCGTCGACCCGAGCATCGATCGTCGCCGCGTTGGAGTTGCCGACGCCATTCCCGCAAGCTGCGGTAAGGGTCAGCCCGGCCATGCCAAAGGCAAAGCCGCGACGGGTCAGTCGGAAGGTGTTGGAACTGCTCATATCTCGTTTCTCTGTATTGGTGCCTGATCAAGCCGAGTTTTCCCGGTCTTGCGGGCGAGGATACGCCGATTGCTCGGGTCTGTCACGGGAAAGCTGCCCACCGGATCCGCACAATAGGCGAAAAATCGCGGGAAATTGAGCTGTTAGCCATTCAAAAGCCGCGCAACTGCTGGGGCAAAGTACGTCAGGATGCCGTCGCAGCCCGCGCGTTTGAACGCCAGCAAGCTTTCAAGCATAACTTTCTCGCCATCAATCCAACCTTGTTGCGCCGCGGCCTGAACCATCGCGTATTCGCCGGACACTTGATAGGCATAGGTCGGAGCGCCGAACGTTTCCTTCACCCGACGGCAGATATCCAGGTAGGGCATTCCGGGTTTGATCATCACCATGTCGGCGCCTTCGGTCAGATCGCGCTCGATCAGACGCAACGCTTCGTTCGAGTTTGCCGGGTCCATCTGATAAGTTTTCTTGTCTCCCGTGAGCGCACCCGACGCTCCTACCGCATCGCGGAACGGTCCATAGAATGCACTGGCGTATTTGGCGGCGTAACTCAGGATCATCACGTTCTTGTGCCCTGCGTTTTCGAGAGCTCGCCGAATGGCACCGATACGCCCATCCATCATGTCCGAAGGACCGATGATGTCAGCGCCTGCCTCTGCTTGAGCGAGAGACATCTTGACTAGGGCGTCGACGGTGGCGTCGTTAATGATTTCGCCGTCCACAACATAGCCGTCATGTCCATTGATGTTGTAGGGGTCCAAAGCGACGTCAGTCATCACGGCAATGTCAGGTGCCGCTGCCTTGATCGCCCTGATCGCACGGTTGGACAGGTTGTCGGGGTTCCATGCTTCGGCGCAGTCTTCGGTTTTCAGGTTTGGATCGGTGTATGGAAATATGCAGATTGCGGGTATACCTAACGCCTGCGCCTCGACTGCGGCATCGCTGATCAGATCAACGGAGCGGCGAAAGACGCCGGGCATGGATGGCACGGGTTCTTCGATGCCATCACCGTCACGAACAAAGACCGGCCAGATAAGATCATTGATCGACAGAGTGTTCTCGCGAACAAGGCCTCGGATAGCTTCGGATTGACGCGCGCGGCGGAAACGAGTGTTGGGAAATGGGGCAATAGTGGGTTTCATGACGCGCTCTCCTTGCACATTTGCGCATTGGGTGGCATGAATTCCCACCAGCCTCAAGTGTACCAATGGCCGCGTGGCCGCAATAGAACGACCTTGCGGCGAAGAAATAAAAGGGTAACGCGGTTGGACTGGTATTCCTCGATCATCGAACTCATAGATATGCGAAGTTTTTCGAATCTATGGTTCTGGATCGCGCTTGCCGTGGTGTGGTCTTCGGCAAGTCACTGGGTATTGGGCGTGCCGTACGACTTGATCCAGCGCGCCCGGCGCACCGGGGGGCAGGCCGAGGTGGATTTTTTGGATATCGTCCGGATCAATGTGAATCGGATACTCTTTATTGCCGATGTCTCGGGCGTATGGCTGTTGGGCATCATATCATTTCTTTTGACCGTGTTGCTGACGCTTGGATTCTACTACGGAATCGAGTTTGCGCAGGCGGTATTTCTTTTGGCGTTTCCTATGTCTCTTGTCGCCTTGCTGAACCTGTCATTGGCGCGCCGAATCCGGGCAACAGAGCCGAACCTGGAGGTGATATCGAAGATGTTTCTGCGATGCCGCCTCTACACTCAACTCATCGGAATGGTATCGATCTTTGTAACTTCCCTTTGGGGGATGTATCAAAACCTGTCGATTGGTGTTCTTGGCTAGGTGGAATTCAGGAAGGCGAAAACAATGAAGGCACCGAACCACGTGACAGTCGGCGGCGCCCCCGAAGGGTTTGACGCACAGCTGATCTTGAACGAAATCGCCAGGACAAAATCACCGGTGGCCCATGTCGCGCGCGATGACAAGCGGATGGAGGCGATGCGCGCAGCGCTCGCATTCTTTGCACCTGACATGCCCGTTTTTGTCTTTCCGGGTTGGGATTGTCTACCATATGACCGTGTGTCGCCGAACCCGGACATCGCAGCGGCTCGGGTGGCCACATTGGCCGCGCTTGCACATCAGATGCCAGCGCAGTTCGTTTTGTTGACGACATTGAACGCTGCGACCCAGCGTGTCCCATCCCGCGATGTGTTGCGCGAGGCCGCTTTTTCTGCCCGTGTCAATCACCGCATAGACGAGGCTGCATTGCGCAACTTTCTCGTTCGCATGGGGTTTTCCCAAAGCCCGACGGTGATGGAACCGGGTGACTACGCTATTCGCGGAGGGATAATCGACATCTTTCCGCCCGGTGAAAGCGGACCGGTGCGACTTGACCTGTTTGGAGATGTTCTTGATGGCGCGCGCCGGTTTGATCCAGGTACGCAGCGCACGACAGAAAAGCTAGAAGTGGTGGAACTAGCCCCGGTATCCGAAGTCATCATGGACGACGCCGCGATAACCCGGTTTCGCCAGAACTACCGTATCGAATTTGGCGCGGCAGGCACTGACGACCCGCTTTATGAAGCGGTAACCGCAGGCCGGAAACACCAAGGGATGGAACATTGGCTGCCCTTCTTTCATGACAGGCTTGAAACTCTTTTCGACTACCTTCCCGACGCCACGATCACTTTGGACGATCAGGTTACGCCGACCCGATTGTCGAGATGGGAAGGTATTGAGGATCAATATGAAACGAGGGTGTTGGCGCTGAAAAACCGTTCACGAATGGACACGGTGTACAAACCTGCGCCTCCCTCGCTTCTGTATTTAGACGATGCCGCATGGGGCAAAGCGGTTTCGGATCGACGGGTCTTGCAGTTCAATCCGTTGCCGCAATCGACGGGCCCTGGTGTAATCGATGCCGGAGGTCGGATTGGGCGTAACTTTGCACCCGAACGCCAACAGGAAAACATCAGTCTTTTCGGTGCGTTGGCTTCGCACATAAACGACAAGATGAAAAAAGGGCCGGTCCTCATTGCCTCTTATTCCCAAGGTGCGCGCGAGCGCTTGACCGGGCTGATCGAAGACGAGGGTCTGGCCGAGGCGATACCGGTCAAAGATGGCACAAGGATCGGAAACCGCGGCCTGCACTTGGCGGTTTGGGCTTTGGAACATGGGTTCGAAACGCCCGATCTGACGGTAGTTTCCGAACAAGACGTTCTGGGCGACAGACTGATCCGCCAGCCCAAGAAACGCCGCAAGGCCGAAAACTTCCTTACCGAGACCCAGTCGCTCAGCCCCGGCGATCTGGTTGTCCATGTTGACCATGGTATTGGGCGCTATCAGGGGATGGAAGTGATCACGGCCGCCGGAGCGGCGCATGAATGCCTGTTGTTGGAATATGCCGAACAGGCGAAGCTGTACTTGCCCGTGGAAAACATCGAACTTCTATCCAAATATGGTCACGAAGAGGGCTTGCTGGATCGCCTGGGCGGCGGTGCGTGGCAGGCAAAGAAAGCCCGGCTCAAGGAAAGAATCCGAGAGATGGCCGACCGCCTGATCCGGATTGCCGCCGAACGCGCCTTGCGCAAGGCGCCGGTCATGGACCCTCCGCATCACGCGTGGGAGGAGTTCAGCGCGCGCTTTCCTTACCAGGAAACCGAGGATCAGCTGCGCGCCATTTCGGACGTGATGGAAGATCTACATTCAGGTGTTCCTATGGATCGGCTGATATGCGGTGATGTGGGGTTCGGAAAGACCGAGGTCGCGATGCGGGCAGCGTTTGTGGCCGCCATGTCCGGCCTGCAGGTTGCAGTGATCGCGCCAACGACCTTGCTCGCTCGCCAGCACGCGGCGTCCTTCAGGGACAGGTTTCGGGGCTTTCCATTGCAGGTCCGGCAATTGTCTAGATTTGTTTCAGCCAAGGAGGCGCAACAAACCCGCGAAGGGCTTGCAAACGGAACGGTTGATATCGTGATAGGCACACACGCGTTGCTGGCAAAGGGCATTCGGTTCAACAATCTTGGACTTCTAATCATAGATGAAGAACAGCATTTTGGTGTGGGTCATAAGGAACGGCTGAAACAACTGCGGTCGGACATCCACGTTCTGACACTGACCGCAACGCCAATACCGCGCACGTTGCAACTGTCACTGACCGGTGTGCGTGACCTGTCGATCATTGGAACGCCGCCTATCGACCGCCTCGCGATCCGGACTTATGTGAGCGAATTCGATTCAGTTTCGATCCGTGAGGCATTGTTGCGCGAGCACTATCGGGGTGGGCAGAGTTTTTACGTGGTCCCGCGAATTTCCGATCTGCCGGATATCGAACAGTTCCTGAAAGACCAATTGCCCGAACTGACCTATGTGGTTGCCCATGGGCAAATGGCGGCGGGAGAATTGGATGACCGGATGAATGCCTTTTATGACGGCAAGTATGACGTTCTTTTGGCAACGACCATCGTTGAAAGCGGTTTGGACATTCCGACCGCGAACACGATGGTGATCCATCGGGCGGATATGTTCGGGTTGGCGCAGCTATATCAGATCAGGGGCAGGGTAGGGCGCTCCAAGACCCGCGCCTATGCCTATCTGACGACCAAGCCGCGAATGAAGCTGACGCCCGCCGCCGAAAAGAGGCTGCGTGTTCTTGGTTCGCTCGACACGCTTGGGGCGGGATTCACTCTGGCATCGCAAGACCTCGATATTCGAGGTGCCGGGAACCTGTTGGGCGAGGAACAATCCGGCCAGATGCGCGACGTGGGCTATGAACTGTATCAATCAATGCTGGAAGAGGCGATTGCAAAGATTAAGGCCGGAGAACTCGGGGGCCTGAGCGATGCCGACGACCAATGGGCGCCACAGATCAACCTTGGTGTTTCGGTTCTGATCCCCGAGGATTTCGTACCGGATTTGGATGTGCGGCTAGGCCTGTATCGCCGGTTATCGTCACTGTCGTCCAAGGTGGAGCTAGAAGGCTTTGCCGCAGAATTGATCGATCGTTTCGGTTCTCTTCCCAAGGAGGTCAACACCCTTCTACTGGTGGTTCGTATCAAGGCAATGTGCAAACGGGCAGGGATCGCCAAGATGGATGGGGGGCCAAAAGGGGCGACGATCCAGTTCCACAACGACAAGTTTGCTTCACCCGAGGGGTTAGTGGAGTTCATTCAGAACCAGCGCGGGTTGGCAAAGGTCAAAGACAACAAGATTGTCGTGCGCCGCGACTGGAAAAATGACAGCGACAAGATCAAGGGCGCCTTTGCAATAGCTCGCGATTTGGCCGAGAAGGTGATCGAGACCAAGAGAAAGGTTAAAGCCTGAGACGTCAGTCTCCTGCAACAAAGGTGCACAGTTGCCAGTCACCGTTTGGTGATTTTGCGAAGGCTGCACGATACCCAACCATGGACCATAAAAAGTCGCGGTGCATGTAGCCTTCCGCCCCGTCTGTAAGCCGAATTTTTTGGTAGTCGGCGTCAGGATCGAAACCGAACGCGAAAACGACTTCGTGACTGATGAGATCAAGGATCGTCGCGTCTGAAGTGCCTTCCGAGCGCAAAGCTACTCTCTCTCCGGTCACAAAATACGTTTCAAATGGGTCGACGTCTGCAGGCAACCTGATCTGCCACTGATAAGGCATCCAGAACTCGCCCTGTTCATCGAAATATCCCGGCGCTTCAAGCGTATCCGAAAGTGCGGTCCAGTATTCTGCGCGCAACTCATCGGCCTCGTGTTGAAACTCTTCGGACAGGGTTTCCGGCGGTAGAGTGAGGTTCAGGCGAAGCTCCTCTGGGCCACCCTGGCCTCCGAGGCTGAGGTGAATGTCCGGGCATGCCGAGGCCACAACAGTTTCGACATCACGATTAGCCACTGCTATCCTAAGACCTTTGCGGAATACCTCGAGGTCTGGGTCGCTTCCGGCTTCGTCTGTAGGTGGAAAGGATTGGCGTTCAGCGAGTGCAGGAGTGGCAAAAACAGTAAGTGACAGTAGTATCCAGAATCTCATTCCGCAGCCTTCATTGCAGCCCGAGCACAGAAACATGATGCGCCGACTACCCGGTCCGCTCTTGCCAGTGCAAAATTTAGTTGTTGGTGAATCTGTTTTATTTCAGCATGTTCGCCACGTTTATTGAGGCAGTCATACAGCCCCTTAAGGCTCCAGACATTGTTCGGGTGGATAAGCGCGCGGCCAAGAGTCCCTGCTAAACCCAAATCTTCACGATAGACTGTTTCGGCTTCTTCAATACGGCCTTGTTCTAACAGCAAGGCCCCCAAAGCGTGGCGTGTCGGCTGCATCCAACCCCAAGGCTCGTCGTACTGTAAGCCATCGTCCAACTCGACGGAATGGCGCAAGTGAGAATAGGCGATGTCATAGTTGCCTTTCCGATACTCGATCTCGCCGCGCAACATTTCCTTTGCGACTTCAAGTAGATCGATAACCCTGTTGTTATGTAATAGACGTGTTTCCGGAACCCGTACTGCGGCTTTGAGGAACAGTTTTTCTTCGTTTTCCGCTTCACGGACCTGGCCGGTTGCCGCAAAAGCCAGAGCACGTGCATACCGCGTTGTCGCTGCGAGGGTGCAGAATAGATCCTCATCCTGGGGCATCTCAAGCTGCAGTGCCTCCTCCCAGCGGCCAAACCGGATCAGGATGTGCGGCCCCATGGCCATGTAACTTTCGAAATAGTCGGCCATGGGCGGGCTTTCGATGCGCAACATCTCTTCGGGTGTGGTGTCCCAGATACCTTGATTGGCGCGTAAGGCCGGTTCCATTTGACCGAGGAACAAGGAACCATAAATCACAAAGTGATAATTGTGCTGGCGATAGCCGGTATAAATGTTGAACGCGCCTTCGCGTTCGTAATACTTCAGATCGGCCTCGACGGCCGCCTCGTTCCAATGGACCACATTGTGATAATGGCCACATTGCACGTCGATATGGGTCGGCATGTGCACAAGGTGGCCCGCATCCGGCACCAGTGTTCTGAGAACATCACCTGCTTTCAATGCTTTTTCGGGGGTCGGGGACATCTCCATCAGATGTACGTAAAGATGCAAAAGGCCGGGATGAGACATGGCGGCCGGGTCATTGGCCATGGCCCATTCCATAACCTTCTGCGCTTCCAATGTGGCGGCACCTTCGGCAGGTTCGCCAGTTTCTAAATTCCACATCTGCCATGGAGTCAGGTTGAGCAGAGATTCGGCATAGATTGTGCGAACATCAAGGTGATCGTGAACCTTGGCAAACGCAGCCCGCATCGCATCCGCAAAATCATGATCCCAGAGGTGCATATCATCAGTCAAATGTCGCTGAGGATAACGTGCTGGCAGAGCGCCAATCAGGGCGGATTCTGCCGGGGTCACACCGTCTACTAACGACAATGCCTTTTGCGTGGCGTCATAAGATTTGGCCAACGCATCAGCGCGACCTTGAGTATCCAAACGTTTCCAAGGCATGTTGTAATTTGGGCCGGAGGTATAGGCGATGCCCCAGTATGCCATGGCGCAGTCCGGATCCGCATGTGCTGCTTTTTCAAAGCAGGCGACAGCTTCGGTATGGTTATAGCCGTAGGTCCAGATCAAACCTCGATCAAACCAAAGCTGTGCCTGCGCAGACCGAGTTGTTACCGGGCTCGAATATGTTCCAAGATCGTAATAGGCGCTCATGAAGTCCCCCTTGCTTGAGGGGATTGTAGCCCACTTGTGCGAAATCAAACAGGTTATGCTGGTAAGTGGTCCTCGATCCGTCCCATGTGCAGCATCAATGCAAAGGCGACGATGCACATCGTGAGGGTGCCGAATGTCAGCGGTGTCAGCGAACCATCAAACAACAGCCCGACGGGAGCCGCAATTGCAGCAGCGAGTACCGTGGAGATCGCGCCGATAACGGATGCAGCCATACCCGCAATGTGCCCCATGGGTTCCATCGCGATGGCGTTCAGATTGCCTAGGGTTGTTCCAGCCATGAAAAAGATTGATGCCTGCCAGCCGACAAAGAGAGCAAAAGAAGCATTCGGCGGCAGATCGACAGAGTTCAGGGCAATGACAAGCGATGTCAACACGATCTGGGCGGCAAGTGTCCATGTCACCATCCTGCGCATACCGACCCGCACTACCACCGCTGCGTTAAGGACGCTGGCCGATCCAGATATCAGAGCCACGAAGCCAAACCAGAAAGGAAAGCTGTCGGCCTGATCATGGATCACATCATACACTGGTTGCACCATGGTCAACATGGTGAACAGAACCCCCATGCACAGGGTTTGGACGATGATCGACAAACGCACAGTCGGATGCGTGAACATTTCCATTGCGGAGCTGACCATCAAGGGAAGCCGTAAGGGGCGTCGGTTTTCGCGGGGCAACGACTCGGGCAGGCGCAGTCCCATCCAGGTAATCGAGATAAGAGAGAACAGTATGAAGGACATGAATATGCCACGCCAACCTGCCATTGCGATGACACCAGCACCGAGCATCGGCGCGACAGCAGGTACCAGCGTAAAGATCATCATGGCGATCGACACGATCCGCGCCATTTCGCGCCCGGCATACAGGTCCCGAACGATCGCCATGGCGACAACCCGTGGCCCTGCGGCTCCCAATCCCTGCAATACTCGCGCGGCCAGAACCATCTCAAGCGACGAACTGGCCCATGCAACTGCGGAAGCCAGGATATAAAGGCTGGCTCCTCCAAAGATCACCGGTTTGCGCCCGAAAGCGTCCGACAGTGGCCCGGTAAAGAAGGTGCCGATGCCCATACCCAGAACGAAGGAGGTCAAGATCAACTGCGCCCGATTCACGTCGCCCGGGCTGAGTTGTGCTCCGATCTCGGGCAGCGCGGGCAGCATTGAGTCGATCGAAAATGCGATTGTCGCGAACATCATTGCAATCAGCGCAATGAATTCGGCCTTGGACATTCGGTCGGCCATCGGCGTCTCCTTACCCATTCGCGCTATCATGTCGGGGGGAAGAGAACCATATGGTACAATGCACAGATTTATGTGCTATTTTGCAGAAGAAGTCTCCAGTTGAGACACGATTTCGCCGATCACTTTCTCCCAAAGTTCAGGAGGTTGCGCGCCGGGAACAGCTTGCTGATTGGCGACGATGTAAGTGGGGACGGAGTTGATGCCCATTTGTCGGGAATGCGTATCTCGACTACGGATTTCTTCACGATCCGCATCGGAGTTAAGCAGTTTCAGGATAACAGCAGCATCCATCCCGATGCTGTCGGCGGTGTCAGCAAGGACTTCGTGATTACCGATGTCGCGAGCTTCCACGAAATAGGCCTTGAACAATGCCTCGACCGCCTCGCTCTGTTTTCCTTCGATCCCTGCCCAATGAATGAGGCGGTGCGCATCCAAAGTGTTGGGCGTACGCTCCATATCTTCGAACTTGATTGTAAGGCCCGCTTGTTCCGCATGCTCTACCACTGGCGCATAGGCCCGAACGGCGCCTTCCTTGCCACCGAATTTGCGTTCCAGGTACTCACGCCGATCCATTCCTTCATCGGGCATATCCGGATTCAGCTGAAACGGATGCCACTCGATGACGAAAGGGTGATCCGGTACCTTTGCCAACGCTTTATCCAGATGTGTCTTGCCGATATAACACCAAGGGCAAATAGGATCGGACAGGATATCGAGCTTGACAGTTCTGGTCATTTGGATGGTGCCTTGAAATGGGCCGGCAGAGCGCGGCGCAGTAGTTTTCCGTTGCCGCCCATCGGCAGGGCGGGCAAGTAGACGAAAGCGCGGGGTTGCTTGTAACGCGCCAGATTTGCCTCCACATAGTTGCGCAAACCTGTATCGTCCAGTTTTTTAGGTCCGGTATAGAAGGCCGCAATCACGAACGTGTCCTGTTTTACTTCGACGGCAGCAGCGCCTACCTGCGTTATTCCTGGAAAACGGGATAGAACAGATTCGACTTCAACCGGAGAGACGCGATATCCACCCGCGTTCATCATGTCGTCGTCGCGACCCAAGTAGGTTATTTGTCCGTCTTCATCCATAACGCCCTGATCCCCTGTCAAAAACCAGTCGCCCCGCATACGGGCCTCGGCTTCGTCCGGCGCATTCAGATAAGTCAGCATCAGGCCGGGATCTGTGCGGTGAACGGCAATCGTTCCTTCTGTGCCACAAGGTACGGGGCCGTCTGGCCCCAATATGGCTATCCGTCGGCCCAGCTGTGGTCGCCCCAAGGTATCACCTTTGGCCGGTGAGGCGGGGCTGGATGAGATGAAAGTCGAACATTCCGACAAGCCGTACGCTTCATAGAGCTCTCTGCCAGTCGCATTCACCCATTTTTCGTGAAGGGCGCGTGACAGTTTTTCGCCTGCACATAACCCGTGACGAAGGTCGGGCAGGGCTAAGTGTACATTCTGTTGCAGCAATTTGCGATAGACGCCGGGTGCGGCGGCAAAAATGGTCGCGCCAGAACTTTTCAGCATGGCAGGCAGCATTGAACTGTCAGTGCCGGGTTCGGGAACCAGGGCAGTTGCCCCAGTCGTCCAAGGGTCCATTAGCCCGGTACCCAGTGTATAGGTCCAGTTAAACGCGCCGGCGTGGCAAAGCCGGTCCTGTTCAGTCAATCCGTACCAACCGTCCACCATCATCTGCCGCGCCCAGATTGCGCGATGCGCATGGGCGACCGCCCGAGGTTGTCCCGAAGTGCCAGAAGTATAGACGACATAAGCCAGACGCTCGGGATCCCCCATTTCGAATTCTGCGGGCGGTAGAGAGTGCATCGAGGTCAAATCGTCCAATCCAATCTGGTGTGGATGATCAGAGCAGGCGACCGTCGGGTCGCGGAGAACCGCCGTAGGTCGCAACTCGTCGATGATTTTTGCCGTTTCCACCTCAGTGAGTTGTGATGAAGTGGGAATTGGTACGATCCCAGAAGCTATCGCCCCGAGATAGGCAATCGGAAACTCAACCGTATTTCCCAGCCGCATCAAAACCAAATCGCCAGGTTGTAAACCTCTTTCCAACAAGCCCGTCGCCGTCCCCCGGACAGCCGCTTCGAGCTTGGCATAACTCCAATTCTCACTTCCCGTGCCGTGCAGGACGGAAAGCGCAATCTTGTCGGATAAGGCCGCGGCCTTGCGCAAAACATGCGCGGCCAAATTGAAGGGGGTAGGGCAGGCCGGTGGCGGACCTTGGTCAAAGATCGACAGCATGTCGATTGGCTAGCGTGCGACGCAGCGCGTTGCAAGCGCACTGGACCGGCCCTATAGAAAAGGCATGAAAAACCGAGACCCCAAATCCCTTATCCGTATCGCGCGGGACAATGGTGCCGCGTCAGAGGTCGAACCGCTTGATCTTGGTGCCCGTGTCAGGGAGTTGCGCAAGGCCAGGAACTGGACCCTTGAGCAGGCTGCCACCCAAGCTGGTCTGGCGCGATCGACGCTCAGTAAGATCGAGAATGGCCAGATGTCGCCAACTTACGATGCATTGAAAAAGCTTGCAATTGGATTGCAGATATCGGTTCCGCAACTTTTTACGCCGCCCCAGCGGGATCAGGTCATTGGACGTATGTCGGTTACGAAGTCTGGGACGGGAACGGCGCATGCCACGGCGACATATGAACACGAGTTGCTGGCAGACACCCTGACCAAGAAACAGATGCTGCCTTACCGGGCGCGTGTCCGAGCGCGTTCGATGGAGGAATTCGATGGTTGGGTTCGTCATGACGGTGAAGAGTTTATGTATGTCCTCACGGGCGTAGTTCGGCTGTATACTGAGTTTTATGAACCGGTCGAAATGAGGCGCGGCGACAGTGCCTATTACGACGGCAGTATGGGGCATAACGTGATCTCGGTTAGCGACGAAGATGCAATGATCCTTTGGGTCACGTCACTTATGTGATCAGGTATTCAGTTCGCGACACAACTCTTCGGTGAACAGGAAGTCTTCGAGTTCTTCATGGGCTTCGTTGACCGTTAAGTGATGCCGCTCCGCCAAATATGCCTCGAACCGGTGCCGATCCTGTTTTACGAAGGGCATATCCTGATCACGCAAGTTGGGAAACCGCATCTTGGCGCGGGCATAAGTGGTGGCCCAATCTTGTGTCAGGTCCGTCCAAGTCATCATGTGCGAGCTTTCCTAGTGAGTGTTGACGGAACGCTCCCCTCCCTCCGGTAGGGTAAAGAATATGATGCTGCCGTGGAGACTGGTCAAAGTGTCGCACTTATTGCGGTTGTACTTTCGAAAGAAGTACGCCCGTCGCGGGAAATCCGCAACGGGCTGACGGACCTGACATTGGAGTGAGTGGCGGCCGGTCCGTTAACTTTCATCGGCAAATAGCCAATTTAATAGGTAATGCCCGACAAATACAGCAAGAATCTGCATTGCAACAAACATAACGATATGGGGAGGATAGATGCCTGCGAAGGTATCCGTAAACCCCCTAGCGAACGTAACGGCCGGATTTGCGAAGCTTGTTGATGATGTGAACCAATACGCGCCGGTAATGTAGAGCCCGACCAATGGCGGGACAGCATCCGGTTTGTGCCGAATTCCGCCGAAAATTACGAATAGCAAACCAAGTGTAGCGATGATTTCGGAAAACCATTGGTGTGCGCCCGTACGGTGCATTGCCGTTGAGGTTTGGAGAATCGAGAGGTCGAACATGAAATGCGCGGCCCAAACTCCGACCAGCGCTCCGGTAAACTGGCACGCCATATATGGAACGACCGCGTGCCAGGAATGCTCCTGTCTAAGCGCAAAAGCGAGCGTGACAGCGGGGTTGAAATGCGCACCGGAAACCGGTCCGAGCGTTGTGATGATAGCATACAGGATGCATCCGGTGGCGATGGCGTTCGCAAGCAAGGCAAGCCCGACGTTCCCGCCAGATAATCCGTCGGCCATTATACCGGAACCGACGACACCGATCAGCAGAAATGCAGTGCCGAGAAACTCGGCAAAATACGCGCGGGGGTTCATTGACTGTCTCCGATACGGTTCAATTGAGCAGAAAGTTCGGATTTATCCATGGTCTCGATCGGTAGTCTCAAAAGCGCTGCGGCTCGTCGCTCCAGAACTTCGTACGCCTCACGAAACGCGCCATACCACTCTGGCTCTGCCCTAGCAGCCGGGTCTTCGACCCCCCAATGCGCACGGATTGGTGCCCCAGGCCAAACTGGGCAGGTTTCATTGGCGGCAGAACCGCAGACGGTGATGACAATATCCATCTGCGGCGCGGAAGAAGTCGCGAATTCGTCCCAGCTTTTAGAACGGGTGCGTGTTGTGTCATGGCCCATTTCAGCGAGCAAGGTTAAGGACTGAGGATGCACTTTTCCGGTGGGATTGGAGCCTGCGGAATAGGCGTGTACGCGGCCGGTTCCCATAGTGTTCAAGATGGATTCCAAAAGGATTGACCGGGCAGAGTTGCCGGTGCAAAGAACGAGGATGTTCATTGATTTTCCTTGGTGGCGGTGCAGATTCAATCGGTCATCCGACCAATGTCGTCGACCTTGTGTTGCAGTGATATCCGGTCGAGCGTTTCGAAAGGTAAGCTGACAAATGTCATGATCCGATTTCGCAAAAGCCCGAAAGCTTGCTGAAATGCGAGGTGTTTTTGTGCGTCTGTGCCTGCGGCTTTGACCGGATCTGGCAGCCCCCAATGGGCGCTCATGGGGTGTCCTGGCCAAGCTGGGCAGGCTTCGTTTGCCGCATGATCGCAGACGGTGAAAACGAAATCCATCTTTGGGGTATCTTCAGAAGCGAATTCGTCAAGGGATTTTGAACGCAAGCTGGCTGTGTCGTAGCCTTTGCTTTCCAACAGTTCCAGCACTTCCGAGTGCGGGTTTGCGGAAGGCGCAGTTCCAGCCGAATAGGCGTTGAATAAACCACGGCCTTCCCGTTGCAAGATTGCTTCGGCCATGATCGAACGCGCAGAGTTTCCGGTGCAAATGAATAGCGCGTTAAAAACACGGGACTGGTCTGTCATCAAAGGGTCTCCTGACAGAGAAATGCAAAGATCAGGACGGTTCCGGCAGCAATCCCCAAGCAAGCCGGAAAACAAACCGCGGATTTCATCCAGATTTGCGCTGTAGTTGAGCGTGGTCCCTTCACGTTTCTGCTCTATTAATCCAGCACTCCTGAGGGAGCCTAGATATGCAGAAGTTGTGTTCGGCTTGAGACCTAATGCCTCGGCAATCTGTCCCGCTGGCACCGCCTCGGGGAATCGGCGCATTAACAGCCGGAACAGATCAAGCCGGTTGGGGTGGGCAAGGGCGTTTAGTTTGTCGCATAGCTTTATTTCCATATTTCCGGAAATATGGAAATAAATGGCGGCCGTCAATCCTCATACCACCAAACTTCAGGCATATACTGTGGTCCGTCGCCGTAAATTGGGATGTGATCGGGGTACTTCAGTTCCTTAGCATGCGCGATACGTCCGACATCAAAATTCCAGATCGGTATCACATAACGGCCCGATGTTAACACCCGATCCAGCGCACGGGTTGCTGCAAGAAAATCTTCCCGCGTTTCGGCCGCCAGGATTGCATTGATCATTGCGTCCGCTGCGGGAGAGGACAGCCCCATCAGATTTCTGGTGCCAGCTGAATCTGCACCCTGACTGCCCCAATACAATCGTTGCTCGTTTCCGGGTGACAAAGACAATTCGCGGCGGAATGGTGTCATGTCGAAATCCAATTCCGCCAATCGCCCCGCATATTGCGCGTTATCGACTTTTTCCGCCGTAAGGCCAATGCCCAACCGTTCCAGCGCGCGAGAGTAGATCTCGATAACGGTTTGCATGTCGGTATCGCCCTGACGAAGCAGAACGGTAAAGTTGAAAGGCTTTCCATCTGCATTGAACAGGGCGCCGTCTTTGACGGTCCAACCCGCCTCGGCCAACATATTGGCGGCTTCGCGAAGGTTTTTGCGATTACGTGCCGATCCATCGCTTTCAGGCAGTACGTACCCTTCCAAAGCGCCAGGAAGAAGATCGTCAGAAAACGGCGTCAACAAATCGCGAACAGCGCCCTCTGCAGGTCCCGGCCGCATGGCAAGATCGGAACCCGAGAAATAGGACGAGATCCGCTGCTGCGCGCCTCCGGTAATCGTGTCGTTAATATACTCGAAATTAAAGGCAAGCATCAAAGCTTCACGTACGCGCCAGTCGTCAAATGGTGCCTTGCGCGTATTCAAGACAAATCCGGTAATCCCTGACGGTTTACCGTGGGGGATTTCGGTCTTGACGATATCTCCTCGGCGAATGGCAGGAAAATCGTATTGGGCATCCCACCTTTCGGCGTTGAACTCGCGGACAGCGGTCAACTCACCAGCTTTGAACGCTTCGAAAAGCACGGTTTCGTCGCCATAGAATTCGATCCGCAACTCGTCGAAGTTCATTGTTCCACGCCGGAATGGCAGATCTTTTCCCCAATAGTTCGGATCTCGTTTCAGGGTGACTTGCCGACCGGCCTCATAATCCGCAACGACATAAGGGCCGGAACCGATCGGAATATCTTGCAACGAAGAATTGGCGAAATCTTTGTCGGACCACTGCGCCTTTTTGAGAATGGGGCGTA
Source organism: Ruegeria sp. YKSF57 (assembly GCF_059612585.1). Taxonomy (NCBI): domain Bacteria; kingdom Pseudomonadati; phylum Pseudomonadota; class Alphaproteobacteria; order Rhodobacterales; family Roseobacteraceae; genus Ruegeria; species Ruegeria sp. YKSF57. The sequence continues at coordinate 40,848 of NZ_JBXWQW010000004.1, forward strand.
AGCCGGCGATCAGCGCCAATTCCCTGTCTGCAGCGTTGAAGGTGATGCGAACGGAACGAGGCCCGGTCTGTTCAATGCGGTCGATCTGGGACCACAATCCACGGTACCGTAGATGCCCTTCTGTTCCCAAGATCTCGTAAGACCAGATCACGTCCTCGACAGTAACAGGGCTGCCATCCGAGAATCGCGCGTCTTTCCTGAGGGTGAATTCGACCCACGATCTGTCAGTTGGTGTTTCAACTGATTCGGCCAAAAGTCCATAAAGTGTGAAGGGTTCGTCCCAGGATCGGCCCATCAGGCCTTCAAAGGACCAAAACCTGATTTGCCAGGGAACGGTTCCCTTTTGGATAAATGGATTCAGATTGTCGAAGCCGCCGGTGTTTCCGAAAACGACACGACCACCTTTGGGCGCTTCCGGGTTTGCATACGGAAGCGACACAAAATCCGGTGGCAAGGCGGGTTGCCCATACATAGCTATGCCGTGTGCCGATTCTGCAAAGGCATTTCCGACAGCCAAAATTACTGTAAATCCCGCAAGAAACGGACGAATGGCGCGTAAAAAAACTGGTCGCACTTTGGCAACAATCCTGCTCATGCCTTATTTTCTTGATGATCATCGTAGCGATGGTTTTCCATATTTTCAAACTTTTAGCTTGGATGCCGCAGGGGAATTGCGTATAAAGGAGTCACTGCTCGATAGGTTTCTTGCCTGTATGAAACCTGCCTCAATAACTTAACGCCCGCTTCGTGCGGGCGTTTTTTTGTTCCGAGATCGCTTTCGAGACTTTGCGTTCTGCTTATCCTTTTTGACAAAAGCTGCCAGACAGAAGTTGCGCATCAACAGATACGTTTCCCCGTTTTCTTTGCAGGTGCAGCATGTCAATCTCTGCATTGACTACGCATTCAATCGGGAGAGCGATCATGTCCTTGTCGGGAAAAACTGCAATCATCACGGGTTCCAATTCCGGGATCGGTTTGGGCATCGCCAAGGAGTTGGCCAAAGCGGGTGCAGACTTGGTGCTGAACTCGTTTACAGACCGGGATGAGGACCATGCGCTTGCAGCGCAACTGGCTCAGGATACCGGAGTGGAGGTGCGCTATATTAAGGCAGATATGTCGGACGGAGATGAATGTCGGGCCTTGATCGAAAAATCCGGGTCTTGCGATATTCTGGTGAACAATGCCGGTATTCAACATGTCTCTCCCATCGACACTTTTCCAGTCGATAAGTGGAACGCAATTATTGCCATTAATCTAAACTCGGCCTTCCATACAATGGCTGCAGCCTTACCGAAGATGCGAGAGGCAGGCTGGGGCAGGGTGATCAACATCGCGTCGGCCCATGGCTTGACTGCGTCCCCCTTCAAGGCCGCCTATGTTGCGGCCAAGCATGGTATTGTCGGCATGACCAAAACCGTCGCTTTGGAAACCGCGCAGGAACCGATCACATGCAACGCGATTTGTCCCGGATATGTTCTGACCCCGCTGGTCGAAGCGCAGATTCCCGACACAATGAAAGAGTATCAAATGAGCCGCGAGGATGTGATCAAGAACGTCATGCTACTACGTCAGCCTTCCAAGGAGTTTGCCACGGTCGAACAACTTGGCGGAACTACGGTATTTCTTTGCTCGGATGCTGCGGCCCAAATCACCGGAACAACGATTTCCGTCGATGGTGGCTGGACAGCGCTTTAGTCGCAGTCAGGTAGGCCGCCAATGTAACCGGGAGGGTGAGACTTGAAACGGATCAATCTGGCCTTACAGGGCGGCGGCGCACACGGGGCATTTACCTGGGGTGTTCTGGACCGACTGTTGGATGAAAGTGATATCGAAGTTGCCGCGATTACCGGAACGTCCGCAGGCGCGTTGAACGGGGCGGCCTTCAAAGCTGGAATGGCAAATAACGGGCGTGAAGGAGCTCGACAAACTCTGAATGACCTATGGAAACGCATGGGTGCGGTTGGCGATATGCGGATTGCGCATTGGATGCGATTTTTTGAAACCGCACATATTGCACAGAGCATTGAGCTTTCAGTTCCCTTTTCCGTTGCCGACACATGGTCGCGAATGGTGTCGCCATATTCATATGGGCCGTTTTATGTGAACCCTTTGGCACAAGTGGTGGAAGGGTTCGATTTTAACCAGGTCTGCGCCGAACGAGGACCGGATCTGTTCGTTTGTGCGACCTGTGTTCGAACCGGTAAAATTCGGGTGTTTTCTGGTCGCGATGTTTCGACTGATGCAATTTTGGCGTCGGCCTGCCTTCCAAATCTGTTTCAAGCCATCCAAATCAAAGACCCAGGCACGGGCCGGATGGAGGCGTATTGGGATGGCGGGTACTCCGGAAATCCAGCTCTTTTTCCACTATTTGTCGACGGGTTGCCTGAAGACGTGATAATCGTGAACATCAACCCTCTAGAACGCGATGAAGTCCCGCGCACACCCCAGCAAATCCACAATCGGATTAACGAGATCAGTTTCAATTCGTCCCTGTTACGGGAATTGCGCGCCATCAACTTTGTTCAACGACTGTTGCAGCAAGGGAAAATGAAGAAAGGAGAGATGAAGCGTGTTCATGTTCACATGATCGCTGATGATGATCTGATGAACAGCTTGTCGGTTGCCACAAAACTGGTACCAACCCCTGTTATCCTTAACCGGCTGAAAACAGCAGGTCGAATCGCGGCGGACCGCTTCCTGAACGCGCATATGAAGGATATCGGCGAATGCAGCACGGTCGACCTGCCTGCGATGTTCGGCTAATCACTCCGGTGGGCGGCTGGGGTCTTTGTCGTTGGGATAGACCAGTCCCGCCGAAATCACGAGCTTTGCGGCATCCTCAATGGTCATGTCCAGAATGATCACATCCGAGGCTGGGAAGAATAGAAGAAATCCAGAGGTTGGGTTCGGTGTCGTCGGTACAAAAACACTGTACAACTCTTCGCCAGCAGAAGTTCGTTTCGAAATCTCGCCTTTAGCCGTGATCGATACAAACCCAATGGCCCAAATTCCCCGGCGCGGGTACTCAATAAGACAGGCCTTTTCAAATGACCTCTCGGTTTGCGCGAAAACGGTTTCGGAAATCTGTTTGATTCCCGAGTAAACCGAGCGAATGACCGGCATCCTGGCCACCAGTTGCTCGGCAAAATGGATCAGCGAGCGTCCAAGAATACCTTTGGCGACCCATCCCACGATGATTGTGAAGAACAGGAAAAATATGACACCTACGCCGCGCAGGTTGATTCCGATGTATTGCTCGGGGCGGAACTGGTGCGGTACCAGCGGCAGTACAGCACTGTCGATCCAGCCGACGACGGACAGGATCAACCAGGCAGTTAGCCAGACGGGTGCGATGACAACGATCCCCGTAAGAAAGGACGCGCGCAGTCTGGCAAACAGACCGGGGCGGCGGTGCGGTTCTTCGTCAAAGGGTGTGTTCATCGCGGTCTCTGATATTTCGCCGATCTAGTTAGGCAGTTTGTCGCAGCCGCACAATAGTGCGGTGCAACAATTCCATCAGAGCTTGGTCAATCTTGACAGTGACTGAGCAATTTTAGCGGCCAGCCGGGCATTGTTTCTGACCAGTGCGATATTGGCGGTCAATGATCGGCCATCCGTTTGCTCGTAAATCCGTTGCAACAGATACGGCGTCACACCCTTGCCTGTAATCCTGTGCGCGTCGGCGTCTGCTTGGGCTGCGGCAATGATCGGGGCCAGTTCGGCGGCGGGAATTTCGTCTGCTGCTGGTATCGGATTGGCGACCAGTTGCCCACCCGGCAAGCCCAATGCGCGGCGCGTGGCATGCGCGCGGGCGATCTCTTCGACGCTGTCAAGGCGGAGTGGTGCGGGATAGGGCGATTGTGCAGACCAGAACGCGGGAAACAAATCCTGTCCATGCGCGATTACAGGCACGCCGAGCGTTTCCAGAACCTCGAGTGTCTTCGCCAGATCGAGGATAGCCTTGGCCCCAGCAGCGACAACGGTGACCGGCGTTTGAGCCAGTTCGTGGAGGTCCGCTGATATGTCGAATGTGGTCTCCGCCCCCTGATGTACGCCGCCGATTCCACCTGTCGCAAATACCTCGATCCCGGCGTAGCGCGCGGCGATCATTGTCGCAGCCACGGTGGTTGCGCCGGTGTCACCGGACGAGATGCAGACGGCCATGTCCGCGCGCGAGATTTTGGCAACGCCTTGCGCCTGACCCAGCGCAGTTAGCTGCTGCGGCTCAAGCCCGATGCGTAGTTGACCTTCGATCACGGCGATGGTGGCCGGAACGGCACCCGCATCGCGGACGTCTTGTTCCACCTGTGCCGCGACTTGGACATTCTGAGGATAAGGCATCCCATGTGTGATGATCGTGCTTTCGAGGGCGACGATTGGGTGTGCCGCATCTTTGGCAGCGCGGACTTCATTGGAAAACTGAAGATCGATCAAAACGGTGTTTCTCCGGAAACATAAGTTGCGGCCGCATGCAGGGCACGGGCAAGGGCTTCGTCTTCATTCGCCCCGGTGGCTTCGGCAGCGATATGTGCTGCCATGAACGTATCGCCTGCACCTGTTACCCGTGTGACAAGTACTGGCGGTGGTGTTTGCGTGAGAATGCTCTCTGTGCTTGCCACCGTGGCAGAACTACCACCGTCGGTCACCAGGGCGCGCAGCGCACCCCGTTCAACCAGGCAGTGGGCGGCACTTTCGGAATCTGTAAATTCCTGTTGGCACAGCAGGCCCGCTTCTTCGAGATTGACATATAGCGTCGCGCGCCCGTTCTTTAGGAATGGCAGCAACCTTTCAGCCTTGCCGGGTGAGGCGGGGGCAACTCGCAGGTCCGCGTGGGAAAAAGCCGCGCTTTTTGCGATTTCTTCCAGCAAAGCAAGCGTCAGGTTTCCGTCAAGCGCAACCAAACCGTCGAATGGCGCGTTTTCGGTCCCCAAAGGGCCGTAAATGAGTGGATGCAGAATTTTGGCGCCAGCTGCCTCGAGCGAATGCGCATCCGCAATGGCTGCAATCAAACCATTTGCGCCTTCGACGGCCATATATCGATCGGTAGGCAAGTCTTCGGAACGATATATGTGGTCTGTAATCATCCCAAGCTTTGCGCAAGACAGAGCCAGTTCATCGCCTTCCGGGTCGCGACCAATAGCAGTCAACAATGTGGGCGCCATTCCGAACCGCACCAAGGTCATAGCAATATTCATTGCCACCCCACCGGGCAAGCGAGAGATCCTGCCAGGCACATCTGAACCTTGCCGCATATGGCTAGCGGATCGACCTATCACGTCCCACAGGACCGAGCCGATGCAAAGAATGTCGGTTTTCTGACTCATTTGGCTGTCATGCCGTATGGAAAGCCGTCGTGCAAGCAGGAAGGTTACCGCTCACACCATTGCATCGAACAGAGACTGAAGCTTGGCCAGCGGATCGTTATTTGACCAGATTTCATCACCAATGCCGAAAAAATCTGTGTGCGGGGTCAGTGCACGCACGGTGTCTTCGGTCAAACCGCCTTCGGCCACCACCGGCACCTCGATCATCTGGGACCACCATTCGAACAGACCCGGTTCGGCAACAGAACCGTCGCCCAAAGACGACTGTCCGACAGGGCCAAAAGCCACATAGTCAGCCCCGGATTCACCCGCAGTCATGCCGTCGTGACGTGAAGTTCCGCAAAAACTTCCCACGATGGCATCGGTGCCGAGTTCTTTGCGGGCGCTGCGGATTGAGCGGGCGGCATCGTCCAGATGAACGCCGTCTAACCCCAGTCTTTGCGCCAACAGGACATGGTTCGAAATCACCAAAGCGACGTCGCGCGCATGCGCGACTTCACGGCAAGCGTCAGCCGCTCGGGCAATCTGGTCTTCATCTTTTCCTGCGAGAGCCAGTCGGATGCACGCGACTTCCACACCGTCCAGAACCCGCGCAAGCGTATCAGGAAAACCGCGCAATTCGATTGACGGCGGAGTGATCAGATAGATTTGCGGCTGCTCGGGGGTGTCCATCGCTGCGTCCTTGGCTGGGGCTTTTGCGCGGTTTAGCGGATTGCGCGAGGGAAGCAAACTTTTATGGATGAATAGATCTGTTTTCCACGACGGAAGAGAGGCCACGCCTTGCCCTGCGAATTCAGGAGCATTAGAGCGGTGTGGACTTTCGGAGTATCAGATGCCCAGCGACAGATCACAGCCTTCATTTGTTCTCGTGCGCCCGCAAATGGGCGAAAATATCGGTGCAGCTGCCAGGGCCATGTGGAACTTCGGGCTGGATCGAATGCGGATCGTTGCCCCGCGCGACGGTTGGCCGAATCCAAAGGCGGTGGCCATGTCCAGCGGGGCAGGACGCTTGTTGGACGAAGCGCAGCTATTCGAGGATCTGTCAATCGCGCTGTCCGATCGATCTTTTGTCTTCGCGACAACCGCCCGCCAGCGTGGGTTGACGAAACCAGTCTACAGCCCTGAGCGTGCGATGCTGATTGCGGCTGAGAAAGTTGCGGCCGGAGAGCAGGTCGCGGTGTTATTCGGCCCAGAGCGGGCGGGCCTGGAAAACGAAGATATAGCAAGGGCGAACGCAATTATTTCCGTTCCGGTAAATCCGAAATATGCCTCTCTTAATCTGGGACAATGCGTCTTGTTGGTTGCATACGAGTGGATGCGCCAAAGCGGAGAAGTCGTGCACGAGGCAACCGATCTGGGCAAGGGCGACTGGGCGACCGGGATAGAGGTCGAAAAACTGGTCGAACACTATGAAGAACGGCTTGATGAGGCCGGTTTTTTTTATCCCCCGGAAAAGGCTGAGGCTATGAAAATCAACCTGCGCAATCTTTGGTCACGGATGCGGATGACGCGGGCGGATGTGCAGATGCTACACGGGATCATGCGTCAGATGGTCCGGTGGAAAGAAAATAGCTGACACTGGACCAATGCGACAGACGGCCCTAGCTTGCGTTGAAATTCAGAACAAGAGGATGGAATGAGCGGTAAGCGCAGCATCTTTGAGGAAGTTTCGGGTGACAAAAAGCAGGCGGCCCTCAAGCCCGGCGTGATTGATCGCGACCAAGGTGGTGCGCGGCGTGCTATCCGTTTGTGGCTTATGGTGCTGTTTGCCATGGTCGTCGCCACGATCGTGGTTGGCGGTTTGACGCGCCTGACTGACAGCGGGCTTTCGATTACCGAATGGCGTCCTCTGACTGGGGCGGTACCACCTTTGAGCGAAGCCGAATGGCAATCTGAATTCCAGAAATACCAGCAGATTGATCAGTGGCGGATTCAGAACCAGTGGATGGATCTGGAAGATTTCAAGTCGATCTATTGGTGGGAATGGGGACACCGGCAATTGGGCCGTGCTATAGGTCTTGTTTGGGCCATGGGGTTCCTCGGCTTTCTGATGGCACGTAAGGTCCCAACAGGCTGGGCTGGTCGGTTGCTGCTGCCGGGCATCCTCGGCGGAATACAAGGCGCGGTCGGTTGGTGGATGGTGGCGTCGGGCGTGACGCAGGGCGAGGGGATGACATCGGTAGCCAGCTATCGACTTGCCACCCACTTGGGGTTGGCATTTGTCATTCTGGGTTTCCTGGCGTGGTACGTTTATATGCTCGGGCGAACGGAGCGCGACTTGATGCAAGCGCGTCGGGTCAAAGAGGAAAAACTGTTTTCTCTGTCCACAGGGTTGATTCATTTCGCATTTTTGCAAATCCTGATCGGTGCGCTTGTGGCTGGTATCGACGCAGGTCGATCCTTTACAGACTGGCCTCTGATTGGGGGGCAAGTTTTGCCGCCTGATGCCACTGTGCTGGAACCCATGTGGCGAAACTTTTTCGAAAGTCCCGGGCTGGTTCAGTTCATTCATCGCTGTGCAGGGTATCTTCTTTGGGTGTTTGCCCTGTTCGTTTGGCTGCAAGGGAGGTCGAGCGCTCATCCCAACACGAGGTTTGCCTTTAACGCGACCTTTGCGGCCCTTTCGTTTCAGGTTGTCTTGGGAATTGTCACGGTTCTTTATGGCGCCCCATGGCAGATCGCGATTTTACATCAGCTTTTGGCCGTGATCGTCTGGGCACTCATCCTGAAAGCCCGTTTTTTGTCCGCCTATCCCATTACAACCTCACTTCGTGGAGCCTGACCAGCATGACTGCCTATGATGAATTGATGGCGTTTGAGCGGGAAACTTCGGCCCTTGGTCAGATCGCCGGACGGCTGGGCTGGGATCAGGAGACGATGATGCCGCGTGGAGCCGCGGTTCAACGGGGAGAAGAAATGGCGGCGATCGAGGCGGTTCTTCATGCCCGTCGTTCCGATCCGCGGGTCGGCGACTGGCTGGAACGGGCTGAAGCGACCTGCGACGTCAGCGCCGCGCAATTACGTGAAATCCGTCGCGCATTTGACCGCGCCGGCAAGGTGCCTGCCGATCTGGCCAAGGCGATTGCACGCGTGACGTCTCAGGCTCAGGGGAAATGGGCCCAGGCGCGTGCAGACGAAGATGTTGCAGCGTTCATCCTGGTGCTGGAAGAAGTCGTTTCGTTAAAACGTGAAGAAGGAGCAGCCCTTGCGCAGGGTAACGACGTGTACGACGCGCTGATCGAGGATTATGAACCCTACACGACAAGTGGTCAGATCGCCGAGATTTTTGATGCGATGCGGCCCAGACTCGTCGCCTTGCGGGCGACGGTGTTGGCTCAGCCAATGCCCACGGGCGTTTCCGGAAAATTTGACGAGCAGAAGCAGATGGAAATGTCGCAGAAACTAGCGGTAGCCTTTGGCTATGACCTCAGTCGTGGCCGTGTTGACAAGGCAGTGCACCCTTTCAGTTCCGGAAGCGGATCGGACGTTCGGATAACGACCCGCACATCTGTAACCGACCCGTTCAACTGTTTCTATTCCACCATTCACGAGGTTGGTCACGCCGCATATGAACAAGGGATCGACGACTCTTATGCGTTAACACCACTGGGACGCGGCGTTTCAATGGGGGTGCATGAAAGTCAGAGTCGGATTTATGAAAATCAACTCGGCCGCAGTCGCGCCTTCACTGGTTGGTTGTTTCCACAGATGACCAAAGTATTTGGCGATTTTGGCATTGGTTCTGCAGATGAATTCTATGCGGCCGTAAACCGGGTCCACAACGGGTATATTCGCACTGAAGCCGATGAGGTTCAGTATAACCTGCATATCATGATGCGATTTGACCTAGAGCGCGCGTTGATGCGAGGGGATCTGCATGTGGCTGATCTGGAAGCCGCTTGGAATGATCGGTTCAAGGCGGATTTCGGATTTGCCGTCGATAAACCCTCGAATGGATGTTTGCAGGATGTCCATTGGTCAGTCGGCCTGTTCGGGTATTTCCCAACCTATTCTTTGGGCAACGTATATGCCGGATGCCTTCATGAGGCTTTGAGAAGTGCAGTGCCCGAGTTGGACACCCAACTGGAACAAGGCGATACCAGTGGCGCAACCGGTTGGCTGCGAGACAATTTGCAACGTCACGGCGGTCTTTATGCGCCACGGGAAATCATTGAACATGCCAGTGGCCAAAAGCCGGGGCCGGAACCATTGTTGGGATATCTGGAAGCAAAGTTCTCAGAGCTTTATGGTCTATGAAGGCATTTCCGCGAAGTAAATTTGTTGACCGGAATTGATGGAATTGACTTTCTGATACAATGTATTCCGTTTCAGCGTGCCACACACTCCATGACGCGCCCATCCGAACGGGCAATGCTCAGTTTTCCATCGTCTGTTCTGGTAACCCAACGCTCATCGCCATATCCATCAGATGTCAGTCGCCCGTCTGCATTGATCTCGTACTCTGCATCGACTGTCTTGCCGCGTACAATGGCTGAATACGGAATTGTTTTGGAGTCCGTTTCGGTGTCTTGAACGATCCATTCAAGTGGCGTTAAACCCATCATGCAGTCAAAGTGCCGACCGCTGATGGCGTCGATCAACTCTTCTCCAAGCAACTCGTCGGCCATCAGGGGCGATGCGGCAAGAACGAAAATAGTGCCCACTAGAAAGGTTAAGTGCTTCATTGTGCCCTCGGGAAAAGAGCGGCATGTCTGCCGCTCTTTGGTGGTCAACTTCCTGTGTCCGCTTCGTCCTCTTCGCCCTGATCTGCGATCCAGGCGACACTGACGACTTCTTCACCTTTTCCTGTGTTGAATACGCGCACGCCACCTGCGCTGCGTGACCGGAAGGAAATGCCATCAACCGGAACACGGATCGATTGGCCCCTAGATGTCGCCAGCATGATCTGATCGTCGATCTCAACCGGGAAAGAGGCAACCAGATCGCCGCCTCGCATGGCTTTGTCCATGGCCGCAACTCCCATGCCGCCACGTCCCCGGACCGGGTAGTCGTGGCTGGAACTGAGCTTGCCCGCTCCGCCTGTCGTGATGGTCAGGATCAGGTTTTCGGCGGCGGACATCTCGGCGTACCGTTCTTGCGGCAGCACGCTGTCCGCGTTGCCTTCGTCCTCGTCATTCTCGGTGTCTTCTGTTACACCAGCCATTAAGCGGCGCATTTTTAGATATGCGGCTCGTTCATCGGGACCGGCTTCGAAATGCCGAATAACCGACATTGAAACAACGCGATCTCCGTTGGTCAGTTTGATTCCCCGAACACCAGTGGATTCGCGTGAATTGAAGACCCGCACGTCAGTGGTGCGGAAGCGGATCGCGCGACCGGAATTGGTGACCAGCATTACGTCCTCGTCTTCAGAACAGATGCGTGCATTTACCAGTTCGACGCTTTCGGGCAATTTCATCGCAATCTTTCCGTTCCGCCGGACATTGGTGAAGTCCGACAACCGGTTGCGGCGAACATCGCCCGCGCTGGTGGCGAAAATGATCTGGAGGTTTTCCCATTCCTCATCCGGCACATCGACCGGCATGATTGCCGCAATGGAAACACCGGTCGGGATCGGCAAGATATTGACGATGGCCTTACCCTTGCCGGTGCGTCCTGACTGAGGCAAGCGCCAAGTCTTGAGCTTGTAGACCATTCCGTCGGTAGTGAAGAACAATAGTTGTGTATGTGTATTAGCCACAAAAAGGGTGGTGACCACATCCTCTTCCTTGGTCTGCATCCCTGACAGCCCCTTGCCGCCACGCTTTTGAGCACGGAAATCGGCCAATGGGGTGCGCTTGATGTAGCCGCCCGAGGTCACAGTGACGACCATGTCTTCACGTTCGATTAGGTCTTCGTCTTCCATGTCTCCGGACCAGTCGACTATCTCGGTACGGCGCGGCACGGCAAAATTCTCGCGCACTTCGCGAAGTTCGTCTGCGATGATTTCCATGATACGCTCGCGCGAGCCAAGAATTTCCAGGAATTCCTTGATCTTGGCGGCCAGGCTTTCCAGTTCGTCCGTGACTTCCTTGACGCCAAGTTGGGTTAGGCGTTGCAGACGCAGGTCGAGAATTGCGCGGGCCTGTGCTTCGGACAGGTTATAGGTCCCGTCCTCGTTCATGGTGTGGGTCGGGTCATCAATCAGCCGAATGTAGCTTGCGATGTCTGAGGCCGGCCAGCGGCGCGTCATCAGCTTTTCGCGCGCTTCAGAAGCGTCGGCAGAGCTTCGAATTGTCGCGACGACCTCGTCCACGTTGGAAACTGCGACAGCCAATCCGCACAGAATATGGCTGCGTTCGCGCGCTTTTCGCAAGTCGTAAGCAGTACGACGCGCCACCACGTCTTCACGGAAATCAATGAAGCATGTTAGAAACCGGCGCAGAGTCAGTTGCTCGGGCCGACCGCCATTCAGCGCCAGCATGTTGCAGCCGAAGGAGGTCTGCATTGGTGTAAAGCGGTAGAGTTGGTTCAGAACGACCTCGGGTGTGGCGTCGCGTTTCAACTCGACCACAACGCGCACGCCGTTGCGGTCGGATTCGTCCTGAACATGGGCGACTCCTTCAATCCGCTTTTCGCGAACTGCTTCGGCGACTTTTTCGATCATCGCGGCCTTGTTCACCTGATAGGGAATTTCGTCCACAATGATGGCATAGCGGTCCTTGCGCAGTTCTTCGACCCTCGTCTTGGCGCGGATAATAACGCTGCCGCGCCCTTCCAGATAGGCTTTGCGAGCCCCCGAGCGACCCAGCATCAAACCACCTGTCGGAAAGTCGGGGCCGGGCACGTATTGGATCAGTTGCTCGCTTGTCAGATCGGGGTCATCGATCAGTGCCAGCGTGGCATCAACCACTTCACCCAGATTGTGCGGAGGAATGTTGGTTGCCATACCGACGGCGATACCACCAGCGCCATTGACTAGCATGTTCGGGAATCGGGCTGGCAAAACAGTCGGTTCACGGTCTTTGCCGTCGTAGTTGTCCTGAAAATCGACTGTTTCTTTTTCGATGTCCGCCAGCAAGGCGCTCGCGGGTTTGTCCATCCGGACTTCTGTGTAACGCATAGCCGCGGGGTTGTCGCCATCCATCGAGCCAAAGTTGCCCTGGCCATCAAGCAAAGGCAGCGACATCGAGAAATCCTGAGCCATCCGTACCAGAGCATCATAGATGGCGCTGTCACCATGCGGGTGGTACTTACCCATAACGTCACCAACCGGTCGGGCCGATTTGCGATATGACTTGTCATGGGTATTTCCAGTCTCGTGCATCGCATAGAGGATGCGGCGATGTACAGGTTTCAGTCCGTCGCGCAGATCTGGGATCGCGCGGCTTACTATGACCGACATCGCATAGTCGAGATACGAATTGCGCATCTCGGATTCGATGGAAACCGTCGGGCCATCATACGCTGGGCGTTGAGGGGGATTTTCGTCGGTGTTTTCAGGGGTTTCTGGCGTATCGCTCACGTAAACTGCCCGTTCCTTGTGAAGGGTCTATATCTTGTGGCTGCATCTTATCAGAACCTGCATATAGGGTGCAAGCAAACAGCATCTGCGGCTGAAAACTCTCGATGTCGTAATGTTAACACATTGTTTTTATGAGCGTTTGAAGGAGTTTATGTTATCATATTGTGACCGAGGTTTTTTACCGGAGGTCTGTATGGGAAAAAACGAAACTGAATTGATGCTTAAAGGCTACGGCCTGACAACGGCTGAAATCTTCTATCACATGCCTGACTATATCCATGTCCTGAACACCTTTGTGTGGCAGGACTATGATCTTGCGCCCGATCATCCAAAACTGTTCGGTTTCATCGAGTTCTGGCAACGCGAGATTGAAGGGCCGCTCCATTCTGTCCGCTTTACACATCGCAAGATGTTGTCATCCGGAGAGTGGCGAAACATTGTCGGGGAATACCGGCTCAATTGACGCCGGGAGTCGCTACTGAAGCCTTCTCGCCTGAACATTGCAGGTAGACGTGCCAACGGTTGTGTAGCTGTTTCCATCGGGTGCTAAACGCCCGGAAAAGACATTTGTTTTGCCCGGAAAGAAACTTTTCCCACTGATATCCTGTCCTGACAGATACACTTCGGCCGATCCAGTCTGTCCAAGGGAATCCGAAATCTGCCCACGAAAGAAGTTTGGCCCTGCTTGAGTATAGCTGGCTGATCCAGTGACTTTCAGAAAAGCCGCGCAGGTTGCGGAAAACGACCATGTCCCGGCCAGAGTAGGGGCAATCGATTTGCGTTCTGGAGTTGGAATAGCAACACAAACCGGCCCCGGTTTGCCCGCCAGTTCCTTAAGGGCTTTTTTACTGCCGAGATCACTTGGTTTTAGAGAAGAACCGGTGGCAGTTAAATATGCCCGAAAGCCCGTTTTGGTTCTGGGTCCTGCGATGCCGTCCGGTGACCCTACTGAGCATCCTAGTCTATTGAGTTCTACCTGGCTTTGTTCAATCAGGACCTCGATCTCAGTTTCCTTTCCTTGTGGTGAATGAGCCGCGACCGTTTTGTCGGGACTACTATCTTCCAGCGAATCCCTCAACTTCAACGCAACCTGAAAGGCGAACGCGTCGGATCGATCTGAGTATTTTTCTAGAAATGCGTCATAGGCTTGGACCGTTCCGATAGAGCGGGTCAGTTCCAGATCAAGCCGAATGTCGTTAGAATTCTTGAAATCCGCCACCCCTTCCGACTGATTTCGAGGTGCAATCGCAAAGTAGAACTCACCGATCAGTTCATCATAATACGCGGGTATCTGTCGGTGCTGCACTGTGCTGGCGAGATCACGGACGCTGACCCTAAGATCCGACATCAAAGCGCGAATCTCCAGCCCCGGCTGTGAGATGAGCGGCAGCAGCGCCCGCGTGAAAACCGAGTTTTCTGCAGTGTCATCGTCGTCAAGCCGGTCCAGCGCCAGTTGGCCTGCACCGGCAGAGAAGATGACGAATGTGCCTTGTGGCGCAATGATCCGTCCCAAGCCTCTTGTTTTTCCAATGCTTCTGCCATTTGTCACCTCAAACGGGTTGTTTCGGCAAGCGTCGACAATCGCGATGGAGGCGCGTGCGCCCGTGGTGCGAATACGATCCAGCAGATCCGATAGGGCAATCGCCTCGGATCTGACGAAATCGCTTTCTCCGTTTGAGGGAACAATGATGTCGGTCGGTAACAAATAGTTCTCACCGTCGATCTCGACGCCGTGCCCGGCAAAGAACAAAAGCGCAATGTCACCCGGATTCAATCGAGACGTGAACTGCGAGATTTGGCGGTTCATCCCGCGCCGCCCCAAATCGGTGGCTAAATGAGTGTCAAACCCGAGAACATCAAGCGTCTGGGACAGTGACAGCGCGTCGGCAACTGCCTTATCCAGCTTTTCGACTTCTTCATAATCGTTGTTCCCGATTATCAGGGCACGGCGTTCCTGTGCCCAAACCGGTTCGGTTGAAATTAGTAGTGCAAGTATCATCAACCAACGCATGAAGACCCTCGACACCAATTTGATCTCGCAAATTTATTGAGATTTTGCATGTCATCGCAACAATGCCAATTTTAAGCCGGTTTGGCTATCGTTTGTATTTTGTCGAGCTACAGAGGGATCCTATGCTGAGTATCTTTGTGATTTTGGCGGTTGTGACTGATCACTCAGCTGACGTGTCCAAAAGATGGTTGTTTCTGCCCCGTAGGTTCGTCAAGCCGACGAAATGCCCGCGCAGTGACGAGGCGGGCAGTGATTTAGCCCCCTGAAATCAGGCCACCGGGGTATTGCAATCCGTCCGAGCAAAGGATGGACTGTAAAACGCAGATTTAGCGACGAAGAGATCATTGGAATGATCAAGGGAAACGAGGCTGGGGTCAAAGCTCAGGAGCTGTGCCGCAAATACAGGATCAGCGATGCGACGTTTTGCAAATGCAAAGCCAAGTTTGGCGGGATGGACGTGTCGAACGCGAAAAAGTTGCGAGCGCGACTTTCGCCTTGAACTCGGGCGAGAGGTTCTTCCGTTTCGACATCTCTGATCTCCTCTTCGTGGAAGACCAGTGACAACTAATCATAGCTTACTTCAGTGTCCGAATTTCAGGAGATAGCTCACAAGATCACGCGACTCGACGAACTCATGCCAGGGCGTTGCGCTGCTTAAGCAGCATAACAGAAGTCCCTTCAACCGTGCCATAGCGCTCTGACCGAACGGCTACTGCGCTTCGCAATCTGGGGCGTGATGGACTGCCGGCGTGTGGTCGCTGTCTCGACAACCGGGTAGAGAATTCGCACCTGCCATTTCGACGACGAGAACGGGTAATGCAGCACCTCTGATGAATGCGAAGTTTGCAGAAGTTGGGACCGCACCTGGGTTGTCGGAAAGGTTGTAGTTCAATGAACAAAATTAGTTGGATCGCCCCTGTGGCCGATGGCTATTGTTCTTGAGGGGGCGGCAAAAGATCCAGTTGGTCTTGAGTGAGTTGGGAATGCATCAGTTGCAGCGAAAGTGATCCGGGATTATACCTCAGCGCTCGGGCCAACACACTAGTTGCTGCTGCTACATCCCCCAGTGCCAGTGCCAAGCGTGCCTGCATGATCCAGGCGTCTATGAGTTGGGGGTCAAGCCGTGCAGCTTCGGTAAAGGCGTTTGCTGCGGCGGGCAGGTTCCGCATCACAAGGGCGGTTCCACCTAGTTGCAAATGCGTCTCGGGAAAATCCAGCCTGCTTGCCATCGCGCTCTGCCACTCATCGAACGCGCGGCGCATGTTTTTGGCGTCTTGCGACGGCAATCGGGCTATCGGCGCCTGTAGCATCGCCTTGGCCGCAGCCATACGTACGGAACGCGACGGATCAGCCAACGCACCTATTGTGCGCTGCACGCGGTCGATCGCTGATGCAATCCTTTGCAGGCCAACTGCTGCGCTACGCACCACCGGGTCGGGATCCTGGATCAACTTGACCAGCGATTCGGCCTCTTCCGGGTCTCGCGTCTGCTCCAGTAGATAAAGCGCTGTTGCCCGAACCAACCCTGGCATCTCGTCATTCAGCGCCAGATCGCGCAGGTCGGTCGCAGCTGTCACAGGATCGTTTCGACCACGGGCGATCACCTCTCCATAGTGAGGGCCGCGCTTGTCGCTGTCCGGGAACCACTCCTCAAGTCTGGAGGCGGCCCAATCCGATGTCTCATCGGTGTGGCATGTGGTGCAGGCATCGGGTGCACCTGTTCTTTTCGAAAGGTCGGGGCGCGGAATGCGAAATGAATGATCGGCGCGCCAATCGTTGCCCATATAGACACGTTTGACCATATGGCAGTTTTTGCACTGTGCGCCCGATGATCCTTTGGGGTGGTGAGTGTGATCAGAGGAGTCGAAATCCAGTAAAGGAAGGCTTGGATAATCCGGATTTCCTGCCAGACTGTGACACGTTGTACAGATACCGTTCTCTTCGGCAATTAATTTGGCCTCATGCGGCAAATGGCAATCACCACATGCCACGCCCTTGGCATACATCTTGGATTGAAGAAAAGAGCCATAGACATAGACCTCGCCCTGAATCTGACCGTCTGCGTGGTAGAGACCTTCACGCAACAATGACAGGCCATAGGCATCGTCATAAGGCGTTCCCGGAACCGGATTACCGTCAAAATGGGCCTCGCGACGAGAATGGCATCCGGCGCATTGCTGTATCATTTGACGACGATCAGACAGATCTACCGGGAATCCGTAAGCCAGAGGAGGGGGCTCTCGCATCGTCTCTGGCTTGCTGGCCCAATCCACGTGGCTTGATCCCGGCCCATGGCAAGCCTCACACCCGACGCCGATTTCGATTTGTGAAGACGCAAAGCTGCGGCTCGGTAAATCATAATTCGCGTTATATCCGGTTGCATGGCAGGCAGCGCAGCGGCTGTTCCATGTTTTGTAAGGCCCTGTCCAGTGCAGCCCATCGTCGGGTCCAAAATTCTGCTCCGGATAAAGATGAAACCAACCGCCCTTTTCCGTGTCCCAAACCACGTCAAAGCTTTGCAGCCGTCCCTTTTCGGTTTCGATTAGATATTGCTGCAGCGGTTCAACCCCGACAACCGAATGGATCGCGTAGTCAGTCGTTCTCCCGTCTAACTCTCGGACCGACACATTATAGCGACCGTCTGGCGTCACGCGAAACCGTGCTGTCATCCCGTCCAGTGTGAATTCGGTTTCATTGAAATCCGCCAGTACGTTTTCTGGTGTGGCGGTCGTCCAGGCTCTGGCGTGATGAGATCCCTTCCATGCTGCGGCAGACTCTGTATGGCAATCGGTGCATTCGTCTGATCCCACATAGTCAGGTTCCGAAGCTGCAGGTTGCGTAAGCAGGTATACCATCGCCAAGAATTGCCCCAACCATAAGATCGAGCCGCGAGTTGTTTGCACATCTGGCAGGGCCGGGAACTTCACCGCAAAAACTCGAACAATGGTTCCCCCACCGAACCGGATGGCATTTTTGTGCCAAGATAAGTCGCGATGGTGGCAGCTACGTCGACGGTTGAGACGCGATGCAAGAAACGCCCTGGCGAGATGTACGGACCGGCAAGGATGATGGGAACGTGAGTGTCGTAAGTCCAAGGCGAGCCATGTGCCGAAGCAACGGTAAGACCGTCAAAATCGGCGATAAACCAATGCGGTTCAAACACAACATAGATGTCCCCCGATCGTTCCGGGTGGAAATTGGCAAGCACGGCATTGGTGATTTTCCCCGGGGCAACCGCGCCGGTTCGAAGGTCGTCGCTGGCAATTGCATGGGCGATGCCGTCCAGACGGTCGAGTTCTTCGGCTACCGCACGCGCTACTTCGGCGCGATCCAGTCCGCGCGCCTCGATTTCCTGATGGTCAAGGTACAGATATGGGTTCGAGAAGTTGCGGATCAACGGGCGGCTTTCCCCGAAATCCGCAGAGAGGCGAACGAAACCCGGTTCCGTGTCGACGCGTTCGAAATCGAATGTTCCCGCTTCAATACCCAGCGTTTCAAGATATCCTGGATGTTCTGGTGCACCGTGATCGGCAGACAAAATGACGAGCGTCTTATCCAGCTCGACGTGTTCATCGACGAAAGCCAGCAGGTCGGACAGCGTGCCGTCCAAGCGGCGCAGATTGTCCTCTGCTTCCAAGCTCGACGGGCCAAATATGTGTCCCACATAGTCAGTCGATGAAAAGCTGACCGCCAGGTAATCGGGCACATCATCCTGCCCCAATCCCTCGCCAATCAGCAAGGCCTTTGCAAAATCTGCGGTAATCTCGTCCCCAGCCGGGCTGAGTGTCAGGCGTGTAGTGAAATACTTGTCATCTGCTGAGCCCCAGTCATGCGGGAACGTGCGGCCAAAACCAGGAAAATCAGTTTCCCACAACTGGTCGTCACTGTAACCAAAGGCATAACTTTCAGGGTCACCCTGCAATGTCCAGCTTTGTCCGGCATAGCTTTGAACGAGATCTTGATCTTCCCACTCATGGACCCAATCCGGGTAGTTGTCGCGATAGAACGTGCTGGTTACGAAACGTCCTTCGCTTTTCGAGAACCAGAAAGCCTGGCCCGCGTGACCTGCCATGGAAATCGCCCCGCGATCCTTGACCGACACGCCAAAAACCTTTGCCTCAGGCCCGAAGTGAAGGGCGATTTCATCGGAAATGGTCGATGTCAGAATGGCACGAGGAGATCGGCCATCCGTGGTCGCCGCCCTTTGTGTCGGATCGATCTCGGCACTCTCATCCACTCCTCGCGCGCCGATCAGCGGGTAGTCGGGATCCTGTACATTGTAGAATTGCGTTCCCGACACTCGGTCAAACCAAAGATTCGCCACCATGCCGTGAATCGACGGGGTGGTGCCGGTCGCGAGTGTTGTGTGTCCGACAATCGTCTCGGTGTTTGCATGGTCGTGATGGGCGTTGGCAAACACTGCGCCGTTTTCAAGAAGGTAGGCAAAACCGCCCGATCCGAAACCCGAACCAAATCGGTCGATCAGATCGCCGCGCAACTGGTCCACCGTGATCTGCAGGACCAGTCGCGGCTTCTCCTGTGCGGCAAGCGATGTTGCTGCGGCGCATGCGGCAAATAGAGGCAACATCTTCTGCAATCGCATATCCATGATCCTCGCGGCTAATGTTTGATCCAATCCGGCTTGTTGATGCCCCACAAAATTGGTTGGAGACCGGATCTGTCGCTGGCTTTTACTGAAAACGAAGAGCCGCCCGGCATGGGCCGGGCGGTCTAACCATCCTATCGTGATCCGGGATCCTGCAGCGTTTCCATAACCTTGTCGAGGCTGAAAGATGCTGCTTCCTGGCGGGGTGGATATTCCTGGAATGTTGCTAGGAATTGTCCGACGTATTGCTGTGCGGGCACCAGCAGGTATGCACGATCCAGAACCCAATCATAATAGGTGTTCGATGTGCGATAGGCTCTCTCGTACGGATCGCGACGCAGGTTCGTGATCAGTGGTACGCGCAGGGGGGTTAATGGCTCCATCCATGCCCGGAAAGTCGCCCACGCGGTTTGTTCTAGGAACGTGATCTTCCAGTCGGAAAACCGTAGCGCCGCCAGATCACCATCATCGGTGAAATAGAACACCTCCTTGCGCGGACTTTGGTCTGTTTCGCCCGTCAGTAGCGGCAGGATGTTGTAGCCGTCCAAATGCACACGGTACTCGCGCCCCGCCATCGCGTCGACGGTAACTCCCTCTAGCAAATCGTCCTTGACCGTTTCATTCCCGGCTACTGCAAGGAAAGTCGGGAGCCAATCCATGTGGTGAACGATTTCGTTCGTGATCGAGCCCGGCTCGATCTTCCCTGGCCAGCGCACCATTGCGGGAACGCGCCAACCGCCTTCCCATTGGGTGTTCTTTTCGCCCCAGAAAGGTGTCATCGCCGCGTCGGGCCAAGTGTTCATGTGCGGGCCATTGTCTGTGGAGTAGAATACGATGGTGTTGTCCGCGATTCCAAGCTCGTCTAACTTTTCGAGGAACAGGCCGATATGCATGTCATGCTCGACCATCCCGTCGGCGTACTCATCCTGACCAGAGATTCCGCGGTTTTCGTCTTTGACATGCGTGCGGAAGTGCATTCGGGTGCCGTTCCACCAAACGAACCATGGCGTGCCTTCGGCTGTCTTCTCTTCGATGAACGCCAAAGCTGCAGCAGAGGTTTCATCGTCGACAGTTTCCATGCGCTTCTTGGTCAGTGCACCGGTATCTTCGATGGTTTGTGAGATCTCACTCTCACCATAGTTAGCCGATGATCGGATTACGCCGCGCGGGCCATAGCGATCCAGAAAAGTCTCTCCGTTCGGCAGAACCAGATCACGCGGATAGTCTTCGTTCTCAGGTTCCTCCTCGGCGTTCAGGTGATACAGATTGCCAAAGAACTGATCGAAGCCGTGGTTGGTTGGCAGGTGCTCGTCCCGGTCGCCCAAGTGGTTCTTTCCGAATTGGCCGGTTGCGTAACCCTCGGCCTTCAGCAAAGCGGCAATCGTCGGATCCTCTGTCTGCATGCCTTCTTCTGCTCCCGGCAAGCCGACCTTGGACAGGCCGGTTCGAAACACCGATTGCCCCATGATAAAAGATGCTCGACCAGCGGTACAGGATTGTTCTGCATAATAGTCGGTGAACATGATCCCTTCGTCTGCAATCCGGTCGATGTTGGGTGTTTGATACCCCATTAGTCCAAACGTATAGGCTGAAATGTTGGACTGGCCGATATCGTCCCCCCAGATCACAAGAATATTCGGTTTTCCTTCCTGTGCCGACACGGACGTTGCAAGGGCAACGCTCGCAACCGCCAACTGCGCTACAAAAACTGCCTGTCGAAATCGCATTCAATTCTCCTCACTTTTGCGTGCTTTCTTCTGTGGTAACTATTTCGTTATCAAGTCTTAGCCACTTTTGCGTAAAACGAATCGGAAGGGAAGTGAGTATTCCTAGATTGGCATGAGAAAGCTTTTCGCGACCTCGGTGTCAGATTCAGGGCCCAAGAATCATAGTTGGCTGTTGGCTAATTAGGTTGAACAGCCCCCCAAGCAGCAATGATACTTTGCCGTTCGAGGGCATCATAAAGCGCGGATTTGGAAGTGTGTGGGTCAGAAGGAGCCGGACGCGTATCGCAGTGCCGGGAGGGCAATCATCGACCCGAAAACGAGTAGCGCCGATTGACGGCCTCCGTTTCGGTTCGATTGTTACTACGTAGAAAAACGGAGGACGGCAGAAACCGATCTTGTCGACAGCACAACGGCGGCTCTTGAGCGTGGGTCGGTAGGTATGTGGCGACCGCATTCGCGGTTCGATGTAAAACGCTGTTTCGGCTACCTCAATTTCTTGCCAAAAAACCGCGATACCGCGAATGACTTAGGGAATGAACCTTTTGAGCAGAGGGAAGAACTATCAACTTGGGAAGCACGAAATCGTTGGCAACAGAGTCCAATTGCCTGATGTCGCGAGCCACCCTTGGAGACTACAGTAAGGTTTGGCTTTCTTCATCGCGAGCGAAAGGGCGATTTCAAAGGAAATCAGCTCGGTTTTCCTTGATCGGCTTTTTGCTTGAGACAGTGGAACATGGCAAAAAGGGGCACTTATTGCCATTAGAATTGATTGTACCGTGTCATCGAACACGCGCGAAGGGGCTTCAATGATACGCTTGATTGCAGTGTTCCTCGTGGTACTTCCCGGCATGGCCTATGCTCATGCCTCCGAGCGCATGGTTATCCTGACGCTGCCGACCGGGTGGTACATGGTCGGTGCCGCAATTGCCGTAGTGCTGACGGCACTCCTGAGCGCATTCGCTGCCCGGCCACCGAAATTTCCTGCTTTCGAATTGTTTTTCCGTCCGGCTTTTCTCGCTCGCACCGCACTAAATTGGATTGGTACAGCAGTTTTCGCTGTCCTCATCGGGACAGGTGTCTGGGGAACACACGACCCGGCAGAAAACTTGTTACCTTTGATGCTGTGGACCATGCTCTGGGTCGGGCTTACGCTTTTGGCTGTCCTGTTCGGCGATCTGTGGCGTAAAATCGAACCATGGAGTGGCCCGGTACGATTGCTGCGCCACCTTTTGGGCAGGAAGAAGAGAATTGGTCTTTCCAGGCTTGGATACTGGCCTGCCGTGCTGGGTTATCTGGGATTTGCCTGGTTCGAGATCGTGTCACTGGCCCCCGCGGACCCACCGCATCTCGCCCGGGTCGCGGTCATATACTATGTTGCCATTCTCGTTCTCGCCGTCGCAGAAGGAGAGGAATGGTTGAGGCGAGGTGAGTTTCTGTCGGTCTATTTTGGGTTTATTTCCAAAATCGCGCCCTTATGGGGCGAAGTGCGTAGCGGTGGTATCATGGTCATGGCTGGACCACCCGGTGCTCAGGTTCTGCGGATCGAACCGCTGGCACCTTCAGCTATTGCCTTCGTCACTCTTGTGCTCGCCTCGGTAAGCTTCGATGGACTGTCCGAAACCTTTTGGTGGCTCGCCCGCCTCGACATCAATCCCTTGGAGTTTCCTGGTCGTTCAGCTGTTTTGAAGGTGAATTCTGTCTCTCTTATCATTTTCTGGGGGATAAGCACGGCCCTCATACTCGGCGCGGTCCGTTTGGGTCTTCCACGGGGAAAGTTTCGGGAGGCAATCGGACCAATGATGCTGGCGTTTCTACCAATTGCAGCAGGGTATCATGTCGCGCACTATCTCGTTGCTTTCCTGACAGATGGGCAATATCTGATTGCCGCGATCAATGATCCGCTTGGAAAAGGCTGGCATCTGCTTGGACTTTCAGATCATTGGGTTTCTTTCGGCTTTCTGTCGACCCGTACGGGCGTACTGGCGATTTGGACTGCCCAGTTCTCGGTTATCCTCGCGGCTCATCTACTTGCAGTGATCCTTGGCTTTCGGCTGGGTGAACGGGCAGGCGTCGGGCCGAGTCTTTGGGCTCATTTGCCGGTCACGATATTGATGGTGGGCTATACGGTCTTCGGGTTGTGGTTGCTTTCCGCGCCAACGGCGGGATGAGAAAGGGTTTGCATTTCGCACTGACTCCGTGTTCCGTGACCAAGGGGAAACAAAAGACGCAGTCAGGAATTCAATGAAATTGCGTCGTTACAACAGCGGAGGTGTTTGATGACAAACAAGCCAATCCTCTCAAATCTCAATCGTCGATCTTTCGTCAAAGGGCTTGCGGGCACGGGCGCGCTTCTGTCCGGTGGTCTTGCAGCGCGCTATGCGCAAGCACAATCGTCTGAGCCAATTCGCTTTGGGTTCCAACTTCATCGCACCGGGATCGGGGCATCCTACGGACGTTGGTATGAGCGCACGGCATCTGCTGCACTTCAGGTTCTCAATGACTCAGGTGGCATTAACGGGCGACCTGTTGAGATCATATTCGAAGACGACGGCACTGACCCCAAGCGCGGTGCCGAGGTGGTCGAAAAGCTGACGACCCAATCGAACTGTGACCTGGTGATGGGTACACTCTTTTCCCATGTGGTCATCGGATCCGCCCCGCGAGCGGGTGAATTGAAGGTGCCGTATCTTGTCTGTTCCGAAGGGCATCACGTTGCGAGCGGGATGCTGAATCGCTGGACCATGCAACCGGGCATAACGGACGTGAAAAGCCAGGTGCAGGGCATGGCGCCGTTCGTGACCTCGAACCTCGGCAAGAAGGTCACGATGATTTTCCCCGATTTTGCATTCGGTCACGATCACCGCGACTATTTCACCGCAGCGGTGGCAGAGCAGGGCGGCGAGGTGATCAAGCATATTGCGATCCCGCCGACCGAAACCTCGTTCACTCGCTATTTCCCACAGATTCCTTCGGATACGGATGTCATCTATCACGTCATGGTAGGTCCCGCCGTTCTGACCTTTGTCAAAGAACTGGGCGAGTTTTATGGCTCGGGAGATCGGCCGCAGCTGTTCGGTTTCATCGACTCGCTTGAGGCGGTTGATATCAACTCGCCCGGCCTCGAATTTCTCGACGGTTCGCATTTCTGGGAAGGCCACCCACGCTATAAGCAGGCGGATGCATCGGATCATGAGACCTTCTATCGCGAAGCGGTTGGGGTGGACGATAACGGTGCTTCGGTTTCGGATTCGGCTGATGTCGCGACCTACGCGCACATGTTTTCGACATGGGAGACCCTGTTTGTTGCCAGACAGGCGATGGAGGCATCTGGATACCAAGGACCGGCGGACCGGCAGAAGGTCGTCGAGGCTATCGAAGAGATGACCGATTTCACCGAAAGCCGAGAACATCCGCAAGGACCAAAGACGTTCAATGGCAAAACCCACCAGGCCTTCGGGCTTCAATCCATCACCAAGGTTGAGGGTGGCAAATTGATACGTGTGCACCAGACCTCAATGGAAGACGGGTTCTATCCTGACGAGGTCGACTATACGACACTAAGTTTCTGACTTAGGGCGGGCGGGGCGCCAGCCCCTCCCGGATAATGAGTGGATTTCGGACCGTTCCTGCTTCTTGCCCTGATGGAGGGCCTCGTGACCGCCGCAGTCCTTGCGCTAACGGCGGTTGGGTTGTCGCTTGTGTTCGGCATCATGCGGGTTGTTAACGTCGCGCATGGTGAATTTTTTATGCTGGGCGCAGTGCTTGCTTGGTTCACTACTCAATGGATACCGGGACCACCAGCGATTGCTTTTGCGGCAGCGTTGGTCTTCTGCCCTTTGATCGTCGGTGCAATCGCGGCCCTTTCCGATGTGTTGGTTTTGAAAAGGTTGAATTATGAGCCCGAGGCCACGATCGTCGCAACGATCGGACTTTTGTACATTCTTCAGCAGGCGGCCTTGAGTTTTTTCGGTCCGGATGCGCGCCCGGTTCCGGCACCAATCAACTTCCGCATCCAACTGCCCTGGTTCGGCTACTCCGGCTATAAGTTGTTGGTTGTCGCAGCAGCGATCATGCTGTTGCTTGCGGTCTGGCTGATCCTCAAACATACGCGCATCGGATTGGTGATGCGGGCAACACAGGAAGACCGGGACACTGCGCGTGCTTTCGGGATAAATGTTGACAGGGTCTATGCCGGAGTATTCGCGATGGGGGCTGGGCTTGCCGCCATAGCCGCAGTTCTGATCGTTCCGATCCAGCAGGCGCACTACCTGATGGGGGGTGATCCACTTCTTTTGTCGTTCATCGTCGTAATCATCGGTGGTCTGGGAAGTTTGCGGGGCACACTGGTTGCGGCTATTGTCATTGGGTTGTCAGATGGCGTTCTTTCCACATTTTTCGCCCCGACGTTGGCCAAAATAGTCGCAACGCTGGCCGTCGCGTTGATTCTTGTTTTCCGGCCTCAGGGCCTTTATGGAAAGCGCGCCGTATGAAAATCGATCGTGCGCTCTGGCTCCACTTCGGCCTTATCTTTGTATTGCTTGCGTTCCATTTCTATGCGCCAGCGTATCATCACACAAATATCGCTCGGATCATGGTGCTGGCGATTTATGCGATGGGTTATAATATTGCGTTCGGCTACACCGGCCTTCTAAGCCTCGGCCATTCACTTTTCTTTGGCGCAGGACTTTATGCTGCGGGGCTTCTTGCCTATTACGCGAACGGAGGTGCAACAGTAGGCCTTGTCGCAGGACTTGCCGCAGGCGGCAGCGTGGCCTTTGCCTTAGGCCTTTTTGCGCTCCGCACAGCAGGCGTTGCCTTCATGATCGTGACCCTGATGTTTGCACAGGCGGGATACCTGACGGTGCTGTATCTCGGCAGCTATACACGTGGGGACGAGGGCATTGTTGTTCCAAAATCCACTCGGATGCTCGGGGCTCTCGACCTTTCCGACGATGGCACCCGCTATTTGGTTGCTTTCGCGTTGTTTTCTGTGGCGCTTTTGATCAATCTCTGGCTTGCCCGCTCGCCACGCGGGCGGATTATGGTGGCGATACGCGAGAACGAGGAGCGCAGCCGCATGCTCGGTTACAACCCATTCGCGGTCAAGCTTTTTGCACTGACGGTTTCCGGTGTCTATGCAGGGGTCAGTGGCGCAGCATATGCATTGATGTTCGGTTATGTGGGTGCCAGCCTAGTTTCTGTACAGTATTCGATTTTGCCGCTTCTTTATGTCCTTCTTGGTGGTGCGGGTACGGTCATTGGTCCTTTCCTCGGCGCACTGCTGATGTTTTATCTGGTCGACTATGCCAGTTCTTTGACCGACGCTCACCAATTCGTGACCGGGGCCGTGTTGGTCCTCCTCATCCTATTTGCGCCAAGAGGCATACTTGGCACACTGCGTGAACGGGGGATGAGATGGTTGCCGTAACTCTTCTTGAAGCCCGAGAGCTTACCCGGCACTTCGGCGGATTGAAGGCAGTGGACAAGGTGGATTTCGATGTTTCTGAAGGTGAAATTCACGCGATCATCGGCCCGAACGGCGCTGGCAAGACAACGTTTGTCAGTTTGCTGTCGGGCCGAATTCCGGTGCAGTCCGGATCGATCCATCTATCTGGCCATGACATAACACGATTACCTGCGCATGCCCGCGTGCGGGCCGGCATCGCCTATACCTTTCAGATCACACAGATCTACGGCGCGCTGAGTGCCTTTGACAACGTAGCGCTTGCAGTCCAGAGTCGCCATTCTCAACACATAACCGACGATGCAATGTCCGCACTTGAACGGGTGGGTTTGGCGGATCGAGCCGATCAGATTTCTGGGACGCTGAGTTATGGCCATCAACGCTTACTGGAGATCGCAATGGGACTAGGCTTGGAGCCAAAGATTCTGATTCTCGACGAACCGACACAGGGATTGGCGCAAGGAGAGATCGAAATCTTCAAATCAATTGTTCGAAGCATAGTCCCTGAGGCCACCGTTCTTCTTATCGAGCATAACATGGACGTGGTCATGGACCTGGCCGATCGCATCACGGTGCTAAACTTTGGCCAGATCTTGGCGACCGGGTCACCACTGTCGATCCGGGCGAACAGTGCGGTTCAGGCTGCCTATCTAGGGGGGTGAATGCTAAAACTCGATGGTATCGACGCAGGTTACGGCGCGGTTCAGGTTCTGCATGGCTTGTCGCTTGCGGTTGCCTCTGGTGAGGTGCTTTGCTTGATGGGGAGGAATGGCGCCGGGAAGTCTACTTCACTCAAGACTATCATCGGTCAGGTACGTTCGAGTGCTGGCAAAGTGGAACTTGACGGCACCCGCTTGGAGGCGCTTCCTGCCCATGAAGTGCCACGCCATGGCGTAGGTTACGTCCCGCAAGGGCGTCGACTGTTCGGAAACCTGACCGTCTCTGAGAATATTGAAATCGGATTGATGACCCGAGATCGGAGCGCACAGGTACGAGAAAAGGTACTGGACCTCTTTCCGAGGCTCCGAGAACGCATGGGGCAGGTGTCGCGTACGCTGTCGGGTGGTGAACAGCAGATGCTTGCCATCGCTCGGGCACTTTGCCTTGAACCAAAAGTGCTGCTGCTCGATGAACCGACCGAAGGGTTGCAGCCTTCGATGATTGCGCTGATCCGTGACACGATTATTGGTCTGAAAGCGACAGGTGTCGCGACGATTCTCGTGGAACAACGGGTCGATGCTGCGCTGTCGATTTCCGATCGAATTGCATTCGTCGTTGGGGGCAGGATCGTAGAAACTGCTTTTGCCCGAGATCTGGTTCCCCATGCTCACCAGTTCAGGAAACATGTCGGGATATAATGCATGGTTCGAAACAAGTGAATTGGATACTTCTTAGAAAAAAAAAGCGTTCTCGATAGCTTATTGATTATTGGCTCCGGCGGTAGGGATCGAACCTACGACCAATTGATTAACAGTCAACTGCTCTACCGCTGAGCTACGCCGGAACGGTGCGCGCCGTATAGCAACACCGGTTTTCGGCGTCCAGAGGGTTCGACGCATTTTTTATGGTTTTCGGCCGTGACGAAATTCAGGTTTCAGAACAGAATGGTTGCACCGAAAATCGGCCCGGATTGGTCAAAGGTATAGTCTGCGCCGTTGATCTCGTGATCTACTTCGATATGGCGGTAACCGCCTCTGAGCAGCCATCGATCGTTGAGGGCATAGTCTGCTGTCAGTAAAACCTGCCAGGTTTCGCTGCCGCTGCGGAATCCGCCATAATCAAGAAACGCGGTGCCCGACCATCTGTCGGAAAACTGAACCCGGGCGCGCATGGCGATCAAAGGATCGAACCAGTCTTCGTCGACGGTATTTGTTCGGTCCGGAAGTGCGCCCTGAGTCAGAGTGAAGACGGTATCAGTGCTGTACCATCTAAATCCCGCACCGGCATCGAGTGAGACGTTGCTATCCTCGTAGACCCGATAGGCGGCATAGGCGTTGAAGAACTGGGTTTTGACGGAAGTGTTGAGTTCTCCGAACGCCCCTCCGGGAGTTGCCGTACCGAAGGAGATGTCGGTCAGCATGTAGTCAGCAAGAAGACTCCAACGCCCGTTGGATGCGCCGAATGCGCCCATGAATGCAAAATCCAAGTTATCCAGCGCGTCGCTGAACGACAGGGTGGCGTCCACTGTTCCGAAAGCCGTTTCGGTGGAGGTGTTGGTTTCGGGTGTGAACAGATAGATCGAGGCCGAATAGCTCCAATCCCGGTCCTGGGCATATGACGGGCCGGAGACGATAATCGCAAGCGAAGCTGCCAGAAGGATCAAGTTTACAATGCCGAAGCGGATCATTTTCAGTCCTTTAGAATGGGGCCGGTTTGTGTCGGTTCATGGCGAGTGAAATCACACCAAAGTCACAAGGCAGTTTCAGCTGACGTTAGCACAAAAATCACATTCAAATACGTTTATTTTGTAGTGACCCACGGCCCAACACAAATCTCGGCTTTTGTTCGATAGGCAACGCGGGTGATGGGGATCAACGTAGCTGTATTCCGATCTGGAAAGGTTTTGGGACCCATGGGGTCCGTCAAATGGCCTCGAAGGTTAAAGACGCCAGCAAATTGAAAACCCCGGACAAAAGACTGCAAATTTGGTGCATCGCTGCCTTGGCCGCGCAAGTCCCGCCATTGCCTCAACCAGCTTATCCTTATGTCTGCAAAGAGAAGTTGACCAACGGAATGGCAAGGACTTGACCAAGGCCGGGGCTAGCCCCGGCGCCGACGGCGCCGCCCGCTCGATGCATCGGCATCACTGTTCGAATGGGTGTTGAACGACGGTGCGGGCAAAGTCACAACTTGGCTGAGTTCCGGGAACCGATCGGTCTTGTGCGGGATTGCGTTTGCAGCGACGAAATGTTCCTGAAATTTCGGCTCGATCGCTGTTTCAACCTTGGTGATCTCCCGCACGACCCGTTCAATCTCGGCCCTTGAAGAGATATTGCACAACGCAATGCGAGCACCCGTGCCTGCGGCGTTGCCTGCACTTGTTACTTTTTCCAGCGGCGCGTCGGGGATCATTCCCAGAACCATGGCGTGTTTGGTCGAGATATGCGCGCCAAAAGCACCCGCCAGGACGACACGGTCAACCTTGTCGACATTCATTTCATCCATCAGCAGGCGCGCGCCCGCATAGAGGGCCGACTTGGCAAGCTGGATAGCCCGAATATCGCCCTGCGTCACGGTTATGCGCGGACCACCCTCGGGGCTGGCGTCGTGGATCAGATAGGCATGCGTCCGGCCTTCGGGAACGCAGCGGGTGGCACCGGTCTGTTCGGCCGACCCGATCAGGCCGCTTTCGTCCAGCAGGCCGGCCATGCGCATTTCGGCCACTGCCTCGATGATGCCCGAACCGCAAATGCCGGTGATGCCGGTCGTGGCGATTTCGGCATCAAATCCTTCCTCGTCCGACCATTTGTCAGAGCCGATAACGCGGAAGCGCGGCTCTTTCGTTTCGGCGTTGATCTCGATCCGTTCGATGGCGCCGGGAGCAGCGCGTTGACCGGAGCTGATCTGCGCGCCCTCAAAGGCAGGGCCGGTGGGTGAAGAGCAGGCCAGCACCCGGGACTTGTTGCCAAGCAAAATTTCCGCGTTGGTTCCCACATCGACGATCAGAACCAGGTCGTCGGACTTGCCGGGTTCTTCGGAGAGGGCCACCGCCGCGCAATCCGCCCCAACATGACCAGCGATACAGGGCAGCACATAGACCTGCGCACGTGGATTCATGGCGGTCAGATCCATCTCGCGGGCTGGCAGGGAGAGGCTTTCGGATGTCGCCAGCGCGAAGGGAGCCTGGCCAAGCTCGACCGGGTCGATGCCTAGCAGCAGATGGTGCATCACCGGGTTGCAGACGAAAACCGTTTCCAGGATCAATTCGGACGAAATGCCGGCGTCTTCGGCGATGGCTTTGGTAATATCATTGATCGCGTCACGTACGGCAGTTGTCATTTCCCTGTCGCCGCCGGGGTTCATCATCGAATAGCTGACCCGGCTCATCAGGTCTTCGCCAAAACGGATCTGCGGGTTCATGAGCCCGGATGACGCTTTGACCTCGCCATTGCGAAGATCGGTCAAATGGGCGGCAATCGTCGTTGAACCAAGGTCAATTGCAAGCCCATAGATACGTTCTTCGGAGTATCCGGGCCAGATTTCCAGAATTTGGTGAGCGGTGTCACGGTGTCCCTTGTGCAGCGCGACAGTGGCCTTCCAGCCTCCTTTGCGCAGGGCCGGTTGCAGCTTGGACAAGAGCGAAAGATCGGCGGTAACCTTGTCTACGCCCCACTGCGCCTTGAGTGCGCGTTCCAGTCGTTCCAGATCGCCGGTGGGCTCGTGCATATCTGGCTCATCAACCTCTACGAAATAGAGATGGGTCGCCGGGTCCATGACGATGGCGCGTGCGGTGGCTGCCTTGCGTACCACCTGGCGATGTACCTGGCTTTCTGGAGGAACATCGATCACGACGTTTCCCTGAACGGTGGCCTGGCACCCCAATCGGCGTCCGGACTTAAGACCGCGTTTGTCATCATAGCGCTGTTCGACCGCGTTCCAATCGCTGAGCGCGCCTTCTTTGACCGTCACGCCATGCTTGGGAAATTCGCCATAAGACGGTGTGATCTGACATTTGGAGCAGATACCGCGCCCGCCACAGACAGAGTCGAGATCCACACCAAGCTGTCGGGCAGCCGTCAGGATCGGGGTTCCGACCGGGAAGTGGCCGCGTTTGCCAGATGGGGTGAAGACAACAAG
Organism: Ruegeria sp. YKSF57; assembly: GCF_059612585.1. Lineage (NCBI taxonomy): Bacteria > Pseudomonadati > Pseudomonadota > Alphaproteobacteria > Rhodobacterales > Roseobacteraceae > Ruegeria > Ruegeria sp. YKSF57. The sequence goes on from NZ_JBXWQW010000004.1 coordinate 72,242, forward strand.
TGGATCGCTGGTCATGACTGGCCTGCCTCTGGAATTCATACGTTTGACGCGCAACATATGGGTTTGCACGAAAAGAGAAAGGCGCCGAACGGCAGGTTTCGGGCGTGTTGCGTCGTTTTCGCACCTTACCGTCAAAAATGATGCGCGTAGGACTCGCCTTTTTCTGTACCCCAATTTCCGCGGATCTGTGAGCTGGGGCTTTCCCTTGCCCGGAAACCATGCAATAGGGTCACCGCCAAACGGGGTTTTGCATGGGGTTAGCAAATGCAGATTCGTGAGGCTCTCACCTTTGACGACGTTCTTCTGGTTCCGGCGGCTTCTTCCGTGCTGCCATCCACCGCCAATACGGCAACGCGCGTGACACGCGAGATCAGCATGAACATTCCGCTGCTCAGTTCCGCCATGGACACGGTGACCGAATCGCGAATGGCGATTGCCATGGCCCAGGCGGGCGGCATTGGCGTGATTCACAAGAATCTGGGCGTCGAGGAACAGGCGCGCGAAGTAAGACGGGTCAAGCGGTTCGAATCGGGCATAGTATACAACCCTGTCACGCTTCGGCCGGATCAGACATTGGCAGATGCCAAGGCCTTGGTGCAGCGTTACAATTTCACGGGTTTTCCGGTGGTTGACGAAAAAGGCCGCGTAGTTGGCATTGTCACCAACCGGGACATGCGTTTTGCCACGTCCGATGACACGCCAATTCGGGTGATGATGACCTCGGACAACCTGGCGATGCTGCGCGAGCCGGCGGATCTGGAAGAAGCCAAGAGTCTGATGAAGGCGCGGCGGATCGAGAAATTGCTGGTCGTGGACGGCAATGGCAAACTCACGGGTCTTTTGACCCTGAAAGACACGGAACAAGCGGTTCTGAACCCTACCGCCTGCAAGGACCGTCTGGGGCGGCTTCGGGTTGCTGCAGCCTCGTCTGTAGGAGACACGGGATTCGAGCGATCCGAAGCGCTGGTCGACTCGGGCGTCGACATTATCGTGGTGGACACCGCGCATGGCCATTCGGCGGGCGTGATCGATGCGGTCAAACGCGCCAAGACCTTGTCGAACGAAGTTCAGATCATTGCCGGGAACGTTGCGACGGCGGATGCGGTGAAAGCGCTGATTGATGCGGGCGCCGATGCTGTCAAGGTTGGCATCGGGCCGGGATCCATCTGCACCACGCGTATGGTGGCCGGTGTGGGCGTTCCGCAGCTGACGGCCATCATGGATTGTGCCGAAGCAGCCGGAGACGTGCCTGTCATCGCTGATGGTGGTATCAAGTTTTCCGGGGATTTTGCCAAGGCCATTGCGGCCGGTGCATCCTGTGCCATGGTCGGATCGATGATCGCGGGCACTGACGAAAGCCCCGGCGAGGTGATCCTGTATCAGGGCCGATCGTTCAAATCCTATCGCGGTATGGGAAGCTTGGGCGCCATGGCGCGCGGTTCGGCCGACCGGTATTTCCAAAAGGACGCAGCTAGCGACAAACTGGTACCTGAAGGGATCGAGGGTCAAGTGCCCTACAAAGGATCGGCGAGCGCGGTCATTCACCAACTTGTAGGCGGGTTGCGGGCCGCCATGGGGTACACGGGCTGCGCCAATGTCGAGGAAATGCGCAGCAATTGCCAGTTCGTCAAGATCACCGGTGCGGGCCTCAAGGAAAGCCATGTTCACGACGTTCAGATCACCCGCGAGAGCCCGAACTATCGTATAGGTTAATCGTTTGGCGGGACTTGGCCTTGCGGCAGCCCTGCCATGTTCGGCTTTTGCAGGTGGACCAGTCGAGGCAATGCGTTTCAACGCGAAACCAAACCGGACTTTGTTATGATACCTGCCGCCCGTATTCAGGCCTCTATCGAAATTCTTGACGAGATTCTGGCTGGAACACCGGCCGAGAAGTCTCTGACAGGATGGGCGCGGCGCAGTCGGTTTGCGGGATCGAAGGACCGGGCAGCGATCCGCGACCATGTTTTTGACGCACTGCGCTGCAAAAGATCCTTTGCAGCGTTAGGAGGGGCTGAAACAGGGCGTGGACTTATGATCGGCCTGATCCGGGCCGCCAGTGAAGACCCGACAGACCTTTTTACTGGCGCGCGGCATGCTCCTCTGCCTGTCGGTGAAAATGAAACCGGGTGTACACCTGCCCCGGGTGGCGAGGAAAACGACCTGCCCGACTGGTTGTGGTCGCGGTTTCAGGACAGTCTGGGTGACGAAGCACAGGCCGCTGCACAGGCGCTGCGCCATCGCGCGCCGGTTCATCTGCGAGTGAATCGCCTAAAGTCCGATTTGCCACAAGCGGTCGAAGTACTGGCCAGGGACGGGATCGAAGCTCGTTCGCATTCCGCGTGCGACACCGCGCTGGAAATTGTCTCGGGTGCACGGCTAGTCGCAAAAAGCCGCGCTTTTCTGGATGGCCTGGTCGAGCTTCAGGATGCCGCCAGCCAAGCGGTTGTGGCGTCTCTTCCTCTGCGCCCAGGACTGAAGGTGCTGGATTATTGCGCCGGGGGGGGCGGCAAGTCGCTTGCCTTAGCTGCGTCTCGCGGCGTTTCGGTGTTCGCCCATGATATCTCACCAGTCCGAATGAGCGATATCCCCGCGCGCGCGCAACGCGCTGGCGTTGATATCACCTTGCTGGATGGCGTGAGTGTCGCCGCCAATTCACCTTATGATATCGTTCTGGTTGATGCTCCGTGCTCGGGCAGCGGATCGTGGCGTCGTGCACCCGCCGGGAAATGGGCCTTGACACCAGAACGACTGACCGAACTGTGTTCTATTCAACAAAGCATCCTGTCGAAGGCTTCGGTGCTTGTTTCAAATGGTGGACTGCTGGCCTATGCAACCTGCTCCATGTTGCGTGAAGAAAATCAAGAGGCGGTGGGCGCCTTGGTCAGGCAAAACCCACAGTGGTCCAGAGTGTTCGAAAAACTATGGTTGGTTTCCGAGGGCACTGATGGGTTCTACACTGCGCACTTGACGCAGAATAGCGCCTCCAGATAACAACTACAGGCGGAGTAACGCATTAAGTTGGGATTAACCCCGGTTGCGCGTAATACCCGGACCAATGACATCAAACGGAGTGTCTCAGTGTCTGCAACCGCCAATCCGGCAATGCCGGTCCGTCACCGGAGTGTCACGAAACCATGGCGTCGTATGGCGTTGTTCGCCTGTATCGTCGTTGTGCTTGTTTCGGCTTTGGCTGGCGACATGACTGATGGCGTAACTCGAGGTTTGTATGCTGTGGGCCTGTCGCTGTCTGCGGTTTTGGTTCTGTCTACCATTCGAGAGTGGATCCTTGATCGTCGCGCAAAGCTGGTTGACGAACTCGTTTCCTCCTATCTGCACAGCGATACGTCTCCTGGCATTATCACAGATTCCCGAGGATGCGTGCGTTTCGCGAATGCCGCTGCAAAGGCAAGTTTCAATGTTGACGATCATGGTAGTCTCGATGTTTTGCTGCGAAGTTTTTTTCCGTCTCCGGCGGCCGTTCTGTTGCGGCTGCAATCTGTTGCGCAAAGGAAGGGAGTGGCACAAGATGAGCTCGTAACCGGTCGCGGAATTATCAAAATATCGGCCCAGCTTCTTGGAAAAGACACGTATTTGTGGAGGTTGACCAGTGTTCCGGGGGGCGACAGTTTTAGCGGCGATGATTTTGAGGGTCTGCCGATGGTAACGGTAGGGAGATCAAACAGGATCCAGTTTGCAAATGAAGCCGCACACAATCTATTTGGATTCGCACCCGGCAATCTGAAGCAAGTTATTGCCGAGCAAGACATCCGACCCGGGTCCATTGTCAAAGTTCAAAGCAAAACTGGAATGGTACCGGTGGCCATCGCTGAAATTCGCAAAACAATTGGCAGCAGAAAAATCGCACTCTGCCTGTTAGGACCTGAAGTGTTCATGGCTCCGGCGCCATCATTCAATGATCTGCCCGTTCCGCTGATGCGTCTTTCAGCCCAGGGAGAAGTGCTTGAGACGAACCCACTTGCCGATGAATTGCTTGGTTGCACGCCCCAAGACGGGACCACTGTTGAGCAGATCATGCATGGGCTTGGTCGCCCGATCAGGGACTGGCTGCGCGAAACAATCGAGGGATCGGTCAAACCTCGGTCAGAATTCTTGCGCCTGAGTCGACCGGACAGGGAAACGTTTGTGCAAGTCACGCTTAGCAAGGTGGTTCGCTTCGGTGAAACAAGCTTGATTGCGGTTCTCAACGATGCAACTGAACTCAAGACACTTGAGGCGCAGTTTGTTCAAAGCCAGAAAATGCAGGCGGTCGGGCAATTGGCCGGCGGGGTCGCGCATGACTTCAATAACTTGCTGACTGCGATTTCGGGGCATTGCGACCTTCTGCTTCTGCGCCACGATCAGGGCGATCCCGACTATGGCGACCTTATTCAGATCAACCAGAACGCCAATAGGGCCGCTGCTCTGATCGGCCAATTGCTGGCGTTTTCGCGAAAGCAGACCTTGCGGCCCGAGACGCTGGACATGCGCGATACACTGTCCGATTTGATCCATTTGCTGAATCGGCTTGTCGGCGAAAAGATCACGCTGACCCTCAGTCATGACCCGGTTCTGAAGCCCGTTCGTGCGGACAAACGCCAGTTGGAACAGGTCTTGATGAATCTGGTGGTGAATGCGCGCGATGCCATGCCGAAAGGTGGGGAGATTCGGATTGAAACCGAAGTTGTCGCGTTCGATCAACCACTGAAACGCGACAGGGCAGAGATGCCGATTGGTGAATACGTATCCGTCAAGGTTATAGATGAAGGCGTCGGGATAGCCGCGGACAAGCTGCCAAAAGTATTCGAGCCGTTTTATACCACAAAGCGAACTGGCGAAGGTACTGGCCTGGGCCTTTCAACGGTATATGGGATCGTCAAGCAAACTGGCGGTTTCATATTTGTTGACAGCGTTGAGGGCAGGGGATCCGAGTTTACTTTGTATCTGCCGGTTTGGCATGAGGTTGAAGTTATTGAACCTAGAGTGTCGGATTCCAACACCGTTCCCATTCCAAAACATGGGGAAGGCGTGGTTTTGCTGGTGGAGGACGAAGCGTCGGTCCGCGCTTTTGCGTCACGCGCACTGAGAATGAGAGGTTATACCGTACTTGAAGCGGAAACGGGTGAAGAGGCGCTTGCCGTGTTGGCAGAGGGCGAAGTCCTCGTGGACATCATCGTCACGGATGTTGTGATGCCCGGGATGGACGGTCCGACCTGGGTAAAAAAAGCATTGAAAAACCGGCCGGATGTCAGGGTCATCTTTGTTTCGGGATATGCTGAAGGTGCATTTGGCGAAACAGAGCCGGAGTTTGCACATTCCGTGTTCCTGCCAAAACCGTTCTCGCTAAATCAGTTGACTGAAACGGTTTTTCAGCAGCTGAACTAGGTTTTGTGGCGACAAGGTTTGTCAAAGTGCCGATTGGTAAAGGTCGAAATCATCTGCGTACCTGTGGCGTAGTTGCCGTTCAGTCTCTTCGGTAAGAACCAATGGCATTGGAGGGGACGCGTTCTCGCGCGGCAACTCCAACCTGATCTTAAGCCGGTTCTCCAGAAACTCGATAATCTGGCTCTGGTGATCGTATTTGAACACATGAGAAACATTGACGCCACCCGCCCGGGGAGTGAGGAATTTGGCCTGGCTGCCAACTTGGGCGAAGGCCGGCTGATCATTGCTTCTCAGGTAGCCGCGGACGAAACTGTCGAAATCGATTCCACTGGTCGAGGTGGGTTTGCCGTCTAGAAATGGGCGGCGGCGGTATCGGTACCAGCTTCCCAGCCAGTCGACCGGCTCGCGAACGACCGCCATGACTTCAAGGTCGACGTCGAAAAGCTTCGCAAACATGCTGTTAAAAAAACGATCATACCTGCGAAGGGGGGCGTGCTTCAACTCGGGAGGTCCCGAAACGACGATATCCGCGTGATCCTTCAAAGCCGCGTGGTATGCTGTGGTCCCCGTTTTCGGAACCGACAAAAGGACAAGGCGTTCTTTATAGAAAACAATCATTTATCTTGCGTTCTTCTTTTGGATTTCACGGTCAGAGTGCCGTAAAGGGTTCTTTAATACAATTGGATAAAGCTTCAATTAAGAGATTTGAGTTGAAATGTTCTCTTTTTGGTCCCATAAGGAACAAGAGGCGAACAAAGCAGCGATTGCCGCCCGCTCAAGGGTGTGACAAAAGGAAAGCGACAGGACAATGGCGGATCTTCTGACGATGAGCAGCAAGCAAAACGCGGACAAGCAAAAAGCGCTGGACAGCGCCCTGGCCCAGATCGAGCGTCAATTCGGTAAAGGATCGATTATGAAACTGGGCGGCGACAATGCGTTGCCGGAAATCGAGGCCAGCTCAACCGGCTCTCTGGGTCTGGATATTGCGCTTGGTATTGGTGGCCTGCCGATGGGCCGTATCGTGGAAATCTACGGCCCGGAAAGCTCGGGCAAGACAACTCTCACGCTGCACTGCATTGCCGAACAACAAAAGCGGGGAGGGGTGTGCGCCTTCGTGGATGCTGAACACGCGCTTGATCCGCAATATGCCCGCAAATTGGGCGTTGATCTGGATGAGTTACTGATTTCGCAACCCGACACAGGTGAACAAGCGCTGGAAATAACCGATACATTGGTGCGCTCGGGCGCGGTCAACATGGTTGTTGTCGACTCGGTTGCGGCCCTGACGCCGAAATCTGAACTGGAAGGCGACATGGGTGACAGCAGCGTGGGCGTTCAGGCCCGGTTGATGAGCCAAGCCATGCGCAAGTTGACAGCGTCAATCAGTCGATCGAATTGCATGGTGATCTTCATCAACCAAATCCGGATGAAGATCGGCGTTATGTTTGGCAGCCCGGAGACCACGACAGGTGGTAACGCCCTGAAATTCTACAGCTCGGTGCGCCTGGACATTCGCCGTATTGGTGCCATCAAGGACCGGGATGAAGTTGTCGGCAACCAGACCCGGGTGAAAGTCGTCAAGAACAAGGTTGCGCCGCCCTTCAAGCAGGTTGAATTCGACATCATGTATGGCGAAGGCATTTCGAAGATGGGCGAATTGCTGGATCTGGGCGTCAAGGCCGGGGTGGTTGAGAAATCCGGGTCGTGGTTCAGCTATGGCGACGAACGGATCGGCCAGGGGCGGGAGAATGCCAAAACCTATCTGCGTGAGAATACCCGCGTTGCTCTGGAGATCGAGGACAAGATTCGTGCGGCCCACGGCCTGGAGTTCGACATGGCGTCCGATGGGGACGAGGACGATATTCTCGAAGCGTGACGATAGCCTGCGAAACAGCAAGAGTATCACTTTCGCGTCGGTCTGGATAAAGTGAAACATGGCAAGGCGATCCGATCGGGTCGCCTTGTTTCGTTTGCCGCATCCTTGCGCTGTGGACTATCGTTCGGGACGTCGCTAAACCATCACAGAACCAAACAAATGCGCGTCGAGAGAGCCACATGCCCACGCTGAACGAGATCCGCTCAACCTTTCTGAACTACTTCGCCAAACAGGGACACGAAGTCGTGGCATCAAGCCCGTTGGTTCCGCGAAACGATCCGACCCTGATGTTTGTCAATTCGGGCATGGTACAGTTCAAGAACCTGTTCACCGGCGTCGAATCCCGAGACTACAAGCGCGCCACGACAGCACAAAAATGTGTACGGGCCGGGGGCAAGCACAATGACCTCGACAACGTAGGGTATACTGCACGGCACCACACGTTTTTCGAGATGCTGGGCAACTTTTCCTTTGGTGACTATTTCAAGGCCGAGGCAATTCCTTTTGCCTGGGACCTGATCACCAAGGATTTCGGTATCGATAAAAACCGGTTGTTGACTACGGTCTATCACACCGATGATGAAGCTTTTGAAATCTGGAAAAAAGTCGGTGTTTCCGAGGATCGGATCATTCGCATCGCGACCTCTGACAACTTCTGGCAGATGGGGCCGACCGGCCCCTGCGGTCCGTGCACCGAGATATTTTATGACCACGGCGATCATATCTGGGGTGGCCCGCCGGGCAGCGCCGACGAAGACGGGGACCGCTTCATCGAGATCTGGAACATCGTGTTCATGCAAAATGAGCAGTTCGAGGACGGCTCGATGCGCGAACTCGACATGCAGTCCATCGATACTGGAATGGGGCTGGAACGGATTGGGGCACTGCTGCAAGGCAGCCACGACAATTATGACACCGACCTGTTCAAAACTCTCATCGAAGCCTCCGCACATGCCACCAATGTCGACCCCTATGGGGATCAGAACGTGCACCATCGGGTTATCGCGGATCACTTGCGTTCCACCTCTTTCCTGATTGCCGATGGCGTGATGCCCTCAAACGACGGTCGGGGGTATGTGCTGCGCCGTATCATGCGCCGGGCCATGCGCCATGCGCATCTATTAGGGGCGAAGGATCCGGTCATGCACCGCCTGGTACCGACGCTGGTCCAATTGATGGGTGCGCAATACGGTGAACTTGGTCGCGCGCAGGCCTTGATCGAAGAGACTCTGCTTTTGGAAGAGACGCGGTTCAAGCAGACGCTTGATCGCGGCTTGAAACTGCTGGACGATGAGTTGGCTAGTTTAGCGGCGGATCAGCCGTTGCCCGGACAGGCGGCATTCAAACTGTATGATACTTATGGCTTTCCGCTCGACCTGACGCAGGATGCGTTGCGTGAAAAAGGCCGTGCGGTGGATACCGAAGGCTTTGACGCAGCCATGGCAGAGCAGAAGGCCAAGGCGCGCGCGGCCTGGGCCGGTTCGGGTGAATCTGCGGATAATGCAGTGTGGTTCGACGTTCTGGATTCTGTCGGAGCCACGGATTTCCTTGGGTATGAGACTGAAATTGCTGAAGGCCAAATCATGGCCTTGGTCGTGGATGGTGCGCTGGTCGGAAAGATCAACGCAGGCGAGTCCGGTTGGATCATTGTCAACCAAACGCCCTTTTATGGCGAGGCCGGGGGGCAGATTGGGGACACCGGTATCATTCGCAAGATCGATGACCGAATTCAGGCTGCGACAGTCAAGGACACAAGGAAATTCGCTGATGCGAAGGTCTATGCACATCTTGTGACGGTCGACGGGGGCATGATGGCAAAAGGCGATGCTGTGGAACTGGAAGTCGACCATGCTCGCCGCACGGCAATACGCGCCAACCACTCGGCCACGCACCTGCTGCATGAGGCGCTTCGGGAAACACTTGGCGATCATGTGGCACAACGAGGCTCTTTGAATGCGGATGACCGTCTGCGGTTCGATTTCAGCCATTCCAAGGCGTTGACCGATGCAGAGTTGACCAAGGTCGCTGCCGAGGTGAACAGCTTTATCCGGCAAAACACCAAGGTCGAAACCCGTATTATGACACCTGACGATGCCCGCGGGATCGGAGCCCAGGCATTGTTCGGCGAAAAGTATGGTGACGAGGTTCGCGTGGTGTCGATGGGACGAGCGGAAACCGGCAAAGGCCAGGACGGGCAGACTTATTCCATCGAGCTTTGTGGCGGCACGCATGTCAAACAAACTGGCGATATTGGCACATTCGTGCTGCTTGGTGATAGTGCATCATCGGCGGGCGTGCGGCGGATCGAGGCTCTGACCGGAGCGGTCGCTTTTGAGCATCTGACCCGGGAGGCCACCACGCTTGCCGAAGTGTCGGGAATGTTGAAAGCGCGGTCGGCGGAAGTTGCCGATCGGGTCAAGTCCCTGATGGATGAACGCAAGGCGCTACAGAACGAGGTTGCCCAATTGCGCCGGGAACTGGCTATGGCCGGTGGCGCAGGTCAGGGCGGTGGTCAGGAGGCGCGCATTGTCAACGGCATCCGTTTCGTTTCACAAGTTCTGTCTGGTGTGTCAGGCAAGGACCTGCCGTCACTGATAGACGAGCATAAACAGCGGATTGAGACCGGTGCCGTGTTGCTGATCGCAGATGCCGGTGACAAGGCGGCGGTGGCTGCCGGGGTGACCAATGATCTAATCGGTAAAGTGTCAGCGGTGGATCTGGTGCGCGCGGCGGTTGCTGAACTGGGCGGCAAGGGTGGCGGCGGTCGTCCGGACATGGCGCAGGGTGGCGGCAAGGACACCACAAACGCGGATGCGGCCATAAAGGCAGCTGAACAGGTAATTGGAGGATAGGATGGGAGCTCTCTGGATTGCGCATGTCACGGTGACAGACACCGAAGCCTACGGCAAATACGCGGAACTTGCGGGTCCTGCGATCGCCAAGCATGGTGGCAAGTTCATTGCCCGCGGCAGCCGATATGTACAACTGGAAGGAAAGGAAAGACCACGGAATGTTGTGGCGACCTTTCCGTCGCTTGAGGCTGCTGTGGAGTGTTACAACTCGACAGAGTACCAACAGGCGTTGAGCCACGCGCGGGATGCATCCGAGCGTGAGTTGCTGGTTGTCGAGACGACCGAGTAACAAAGGAAGCAATCAATTTTCCTGAGAAAAGCCCGGCCGTACGCCGGGTTTTTTTGTTTTCGGACTAGGACCGGCGGGTTTCTGCCTGTCCAGAAATCACCCCATATCAGCCACATTCCGTTTCGGATTTCCGCCTTTTTTCGGGTTCAGCACTAGGGGCAGTCGTATCGACACTGTCCAAGGGCGCCACATGCATTGCTAAAACCCTTGGATAGAGCTGTTGCGACTACACCGTTCTGACTTAATCCGAGGTGTCGCCATGCTGCCATGTGGTCGAAAACCCATCGTCTTTTCGTTCCGCCGCCTTCAGCAGACCGCAATGGGAGCTCTTCTTACGGTTGTTGGTATCACCACTGGGACTGGTGCCATCGCCTTGGAGAATACCTATCTCAACGTATCCGTTTCGTTTCCCGCTCCGTCGGGAGCAAAAGACTTGTGTGAAACCTACTCGTGGGCCTGCGCGACCGTCGCAAATGCAACTGTGCCGAACGGGCAAGAGTTGAGACTGGTAAGTGACGTAAACAGCCGCGTTAATCGAACGACGCGCACGATTGAAGACCAGACACAGTATCGCAAGGCTGAAGAATGGGCTCTTCCGACGTCCAGGGGAGGCGATTGTGAGGACTTTGCCCTTTTGAAAAAGCATGAACTAATCCGATTGGGTCTTGATCCAAGGAAGCTTCTTCTTGCAACGGTGCTGGACACGCGCCGAAATTCACACGCTGTGCTGGTTTATCGGTCAGTGAGCGGGGATTTGGTATTGGATAACCTGACGAACCGGATCAAACCCTGGCGCCAAACTGGATATGTGTTCCTGCGAATGCAGGACCCAAGGCAACCACAGAAATGGGTGGCAATAAACAACAGTGGATAAAAAAGCGCGCCTTGGCGCGCTTTTTCGAGTTCGGTTTGTAATTGGAATATGTGAGGCCGGTGGCGATCAGCGTTTCGAGCCACCATTTCCATTGCCGCCGGCATTTCCGTTTCCGTTACCGCCAGCGTTCCCATTTCCGTTGCCGTTACCGTTGCCGTTGCCACTGCCGTCGCCAGATTCGTCGTCATTGGCTCCGTGACCTTGACCGGGGCTAGACCCTTCGCTGCCATTGCCGCCGCCGTTGTTTCCTTTGCCTCCGCCAGTGTCACCACCGGTATCGCCACCAGTATCACCACCGGTATCGCCACCAGTATCACCGCCGGTATCGCCACCAGTATCACCACCGGTATCGCCACCAGTATCACCGCCGGTATCGCCACCAGTGTCACCGCCGGTATCGCCACCAGTATCACCGCCGGTATCGCCACCAGTGTCACCACCGGTATCGCCACCAGTGTCACCACCGGTATCGCCACCAGTGTCACCACCGGTATCGCCACCAGTGTCACCACCGGTATCGCCACCAGTGTCACCGCCGGTATCGCCACCAGTGTCACCACCAGGGTTACCGCCGGTGTCACCACCGGGATCGCCGCCGGTGTCACCACCGGGATTGCCGCCGGTGTCACCACCGGGATTGCCGCCAGTGTCACCACCGGGGTTGCCGCCGGTGTCACCACCGGGATTGCCGCCGGTGTCACCACCAGGGTTGCCTCCAGTGTCACCACCGGGGTTTCCGCCCGTGTTTCCGCCAGGTGTGCCGCTGGTATCGCCACCAGATGGGGTACCTCCGCCTCCGAACATTGATGATCCGTCGCCGTCACCACCTTCAAGGGAATTTCCTACCGACGCTGTTGGGAAGTCGACTAGCACAGCAGCGAAACTTGGGCAGGCGTTAGTGGTACGGGCAAGTATGTCTTCAAAATCAGACCGCTTTTGAAGGTAACGGAGCATCCGCGCCTCGACGACACCACACGAACACAGCGTTTCGGTGGATACCGAGTTCTTCGCGGTATTCAGTGTGCATCGTTCGCCGGCTGCGAAGCTGGTCGAAGCAATCGCTGAAATTGACGATGTCGCCAAGATCAGTGGAATAAGACGTGCCCGCGTTTTCATTTTGTACTCCAATCACTCTGTCCAAAATCAAGTCCCTTCCATCGGGCACATGATCGCCTCAAAGAGGCCAAAACATAATCTAGCTTTCGCCATAAAGTTGCCCCAAAGGCAAGGTTGAAAATTCTTAACGATCGTGTGAGGCTTTCAATTTTTCCAACAAAAATGGGCCCTGCGAGACGCGTAGATCTCGAGGGCCTTTGGTGTGAGTTGTCTTCTAATTGAATGAAATCAGAAGATTTTGAGTGGATTGTTGATTGAAGTCAGCTTGATTTTTTTCAGCATTCAGGCTGATTTGGCCATCCTTTTTCGTTCATGCGGATCAAGGAAGCGTTTTCTCAGGCGAATGGCATTGGGCGTGACCTCGACCAGCTCGTCGTCGTCGACATAGGCAATGGCTTCTTCGAGCGAAAACTGAATATGGGGCGTCAGTCGTACGGCGTCATCCGAGCCAGACGCCCGGACGTTGGTCAGCTTCTTGCCCTTGAGCGGGTTGACCTCAAGATCGTTGTCGCGGGAATGCTCCCCGATGATCATGCCTTGATAGACATCCGCCTGGGGGCCAAGAAACATGCGTCCGCGTTCTTCGAGGTTCCAAAGTGCATAGGCCACCGCCTGACCATTTTCCATTGAGATCAGAACGCCTGCGCGCCGACCCGGAATCGGACCCTTGTGAGGCGTCCAGCCGTGGAAGACCCTATTTAGAACGCCCGTGCCGCGTGTGTCGGTAAGAAACTCGCCGTGGTATCCGATCAATCCGCGTGATGGGACATGCGCGATGATGCGCGTTTTGCCAACGCCCGCCGGGCGCATCTCGACCAGTTCGCCTTTGCGGGCGCCTGTCACCTTCTCGATCACGGCACCCGAGTATTCGTCATCGACATCAATGGTGACTTCTTCGATCGGTTCCAGTCTCTGGCCATCTTCATGACGAAACAGGACCTGCGGGCGGGAAATGCTGAGTTCGAATCCTTCTCGACGCATGTTTTCGATCAGTACGCCCATCTGCAATTCGCCACGACCGGCTACTTCGAAGGCTTCACCGCCGGGGGTGTCGGAAACTTGAATTGCGACGTTGGATTCAGCCTCTTTCATCAGGCGGTCGCGGATCACACGGGACTGAACCTTCTTGCCGTCCCGTCCCGCCAGCGGAGAGTCGTTAATGCCAAACGTTACCGAGATTGTCGGCGGATCGATGGGCTGGGCCGGAAGTGCCTCGGTCACTTGTGGCGAGACCAGAGAGTCGGCGACGGTCGCCTTGCTCATGCCCGCAATTGTGACAATGTCACCAGCTTCGGCTACATTGATCGGTTGTTGGCTGAGGCCGCGAAAGGCGAGGATCTTGGAGGCACGGAAGTTCTCAATGAGCGCACCATTGCGGCTCAGCGCCTTCAGGGTTTCACCGGCCTTGAGTGTACCGCTTTCGACACGACCCGTCAGAATGCGCCCGATGAAGGGATCGTTGCCCAAAGTGGTTGCCAGCATGCGGAACGGCTCGCCCTTGTGCGCCGCCTGTTTCGGAGAGGGAACGTGGTCAATGATCAGATCGAACAGCGCCGACAAATCCTTGCGCGGCCCGTCCAGTTCCACATCTGCCCAGCCAGATCGGCCAGAGGCATACATGGCCGGAAAATCAAGCTGGTCGTCGTCAGCGCCCAGATTCGCAAACAGATCGAAACATTCGTCAAGCGCGCGGTCAGGTTCGGCATCGGGTTTGTCGACTTTGTTCAGAACGACGATCGGACGCAGGCCGAGCGCAAGCGCCTTGGACGTCACGAACTTGGTCTGCGGCATTGGGCCTTCGGCGGCGTCGACCAACAGTACAACGCCATCGACCATGCTCAGGATACGCTCCACTTCGCCGCCGAAATCGGCGTGGCCAGGGGTGTCAACGATATTGATCCGGGTGCCCTTCCATTCGACCGAGGTCGCCTTGGCGAGGATAGTGATACCGCGCTCGCGCTCCAGATCGTTGCTGTCCATGGCGCGTTCGGCCACGGCCTGATTCTCCCGGAATGCGCCGGATTGTTTGAGCAGCTCGTCGACAAGAGTCGTCTTGCCATGGTCAACGTGAGCAATGATCGCGATATTGCGAAGGTCCATGAGAGGTCAGCCTTTGAACGGAAAGTTGCCGCGCGCATAGCGCGGCAGGACACAAGATACCAGCCCAAACGCGCCGTCAGTGGCTTGTGGACTGCGAAAAAAGATGAATCACCAATATTCCGATGATGATCAGGCTTAGTCCAGCAATGGCGGGCCAATCGAGTTTTTGTCCAAATGCAACGAAGCCGATCAGAGCAATGAAAACGATTCCCAAGCCAGACCAGATAGCATAAACGATTCCCACTGGCATCACCTTGAGAGTCAGCGCCAGAAAATAGAAGGCGATCCCATAGCCGATAACGACCAGAACAGAAGGCCACAGGCGCGTGAACTGCTGACTGGCTTGCAGGGCCGTCGTTCCGATTGTTTCGGCCATCACGGCCAGAAGGAGGATCAGGTAGGCTTTGGGCATCTAAACGAAACCGTTCTCGTCACGTTGGTCAGTCGTTGAACACAATGAAGGTTTCCACCGCAAGAGAAATCGAAGGTGGTGCCACGCACCCTAGGTTAACGCGGGGTCAGGGAAACCGGACTAGCGGCGAATGCCGGCAAGGTGTATCTGACGGGTTATTGGTGAGTTCAAATGTTGATGAGTTTTCAATGACTGCTTTTGCAAAAAAGATCATTTTGATTTCGGCCGTAATAGTGGCGCTTGGGTGGCTTGCAGACGGGGGGTCCGTCGACATAGATGCAGCCAGAAATGTTGAGCGAGTGGCTAGTGTGCCGGTATAGACAGCGCTACCGAGGTCAGGAAAAGGGGCTTAGAGGCCCCTTTTCCACTTGTGAAAGAACCCAGAACGGATTTCAGTTCACGGGTTCGATCACATCGAAGAACAGTTTCAGCTGAGGTTGCAGCCATTGCCACAATTCCGGCGCACCGCGCTTTACCGGATATCCGACCCGGGATTCTAGTTGATCAAAACTGACCTGATATTCGATCCACGTGCCGCCGCCGTTTTGAAGGTTTGCAATAGGGGTTTGAATTCGGTCAACCGCTTTGCCGAACAACGCGTCCGGTGTTTCGGCGTTTTCGAATTCAAGCCAGAGATCGGTAAATTCCTCTTTTTGCGCAGAAGGCAGGAGGCCAAACAGACGTGCGGCCGCGGCCATTTCTTTTTCGGCTTGGGCCGCATGATCAACCTGACCGTGAATAGGGTGGTCTCCAGCATCGATTTCGACAATGTCGTGCAGCAATAGCATGCGCAGAACCCGATCAATCCTAACTTCGGGGTGGGCATATTCTGCCAGCACCCATGCGTAGAGCATGATGTGCCACGAGTGTTCCGCAGAATTTTCGCAACGGGAGTTGTCCAAGAGCCTGGACGCCCTGTTGACCGATTTCAATTGATCAGCGTCCACGAGAAAGGGCAGACGGCTGGAAAAAGAAGAGGAGTGATCGGGCTGTGAACCGTTCAGCAAATCCATTGCGTGCCGGTAGGCTTCGGGAAACTCGTGACGCAGATAGGCCGCTCGCCCGCCGTTCAGATTCTCCCGTACGATCCCCATGTGGTCGGGCCGCGGGACCGGAGCGCAAAGAACCTGAAACAGCGGCTGGCACCTGTCCAAGCGTTTGGCGAAGCGGGCGTCAAGCGTTTCGTCTGCCTCGAATTCGTTCCAGAGCGACAAGAACACCGCTTTTTGATCCAAAGGAAGCAAACCAAACAAAGATTCGGCTGCCGCGCGTTCCTTGATTGCCACAGACTCCCAATCTGTTTCCAAATGAATGGGATGATCGCCAACTTCAACTTCCACAAGATCATGCAAAAGCAACATCCTGATGACCCTGTCTATGGACACCCCAGGTTCTGCAATTGGGGAAAAGACCAAGGCCCACAAGGCAAGGTGCCAACTATGCTCGGCAGAGTTTTCAGGACGAGACAGATCAAGGAGAGCATTCGCGCGTTCGACCGTTTTCAACCTGTCCGCCGCTTTTAGAAAGTCGATCTGCGCGGACAGGCGTTCGGTCATTGCTTTTCCTTGGCTTGCGCCTTGTCTCTGAACTTCGACAGTTTGCCGATCAGAAATTGCCGTGCCTTACGTTCAGCCATGCGTACGCGAATTTCGGTTAGAAACGCCTCTTCGAGAGTTTGGGAAGCCGCCCCCAATACCGCGCTGACCTCCATGAACAGGCGGTCCTCATTGGTTTCATCCATCACTTTCATCGTATCCTCGGCCAGTTTTGCGGCCAGCGTTTCAACGCTCGAAGACATCAGCGGGTATTTTCCGTCAGGCGGCGTTTTACGTAGTCGGACACGTCGGTGATCAACGTGTCCATATGCTGATCCTGGAAAAAGTGATCGGCACCCTCGACTTCGGTATGGGTGATGGTGATCCCTTTTTGCTCATGCAGTTTGTTCACCAGGGAAGTCGTATCTGCGGGAGGCGCCACGCGGTCCGACGTGCCGTTGATGATCAATCCGGAAGACGGGCAGGGGGCCAGGAACGAGAAATCATACATGTTCGCGGGCGGTGAGACGCTGATGAAGCCGGTAATTTCCGGGCGGCGCATCAGGAGTTGCATGCCGATCCACGCGCCGAAAGAGAATCCGGCGACCCAGCAATGTTTCGAATTGTTGTTCATGGACTGAAGATAGTCCAGCGCCGACGCCGCGTCGCTCAATTCTCCGATACCTTGATCATATTCGCCCTGGCTGCGGCCAACGCCCCGGAAATTGAAGCGCAGAACGGTGAACCCCATGTTGTAAAAGGCATAGTGCAGGTTGTAGACAACCTTGTTGTTCATGGTTCCGCCAAATTGCGGATGTGGATGCAGCACGATGGCAATCGGTGCGTCTTTTTCCTTTTGCGGGTGGTAACGGCCTTCCAGGCGGCCTTCGGGTCCGGGAAAAATCACCTCTGGCATGTGTGCTTTTGTCCTGTCTGTTTTCATGCGGCGCCGGGATATTCTTGACGGTATTCGTCGGGCACCTTAGAGCGGTTCTAATTGTCGGGCGTTGCATTGCGACGCTGTCAGTGGGAGATACGCACTGGCCGCGAGAAGGTCAATGATTTCGCGCATGTCAGGCTGAGAGGAAAGCAAATGAAACTGTCGACCAAGGGTCGTTACGCGATGGTGGCGCTCGCGGATATTGCACTTCAGCCGGCAGATGCACTTGTTACGCTGGGTGAGATTTCCGACCGCCAGGACATTTCCCTGCCTTACCTCGAACAGTTGTTCGTCAAACTTCGCCGCGCCGATCTTGTCGCCTCCGTTCGCGGTCCGGGTGGGGGATACAGGTTGGCGCGTCCTGCATCGAAAATCCGGATCGTCGAAGTCCTGGCTGCCGTCGACGAAACCGTCGACGCAATGCACAAAGGGGCAGGCGCATCCGGTGCGTCTTCTGGTAGTCGGGCACAATCGCTGACGAACCGCCTGTGGGAGAGCCTGAGCGCGCATGTCTATGTCTTTCTGCACCAGACGCGGTTGTCCGACGTCATCGAAAACGAACTTGCCCCTTGTCCCGCGGTTCCGAGCCTGTTTTCGGTTGTCGATGACTAACTGGCAGTGGCGTGACTTTGGTCAATTCCCGCCGCATTGACTTTGGCTATCCGCGCCCGACATCCTATCTGCCGCTAGAAAAGATGCATCCATGAAACGTGTTTATCTCGACCACAACGCCACAACGCCGCTTCGCCCAGAAGCGCGCGAGGCAATGGTTTCGGCGATGGACGTGTGTGGCAACCCTTCTTCTGTCCATGCGGAAGGTCGCGCTGCGAAAGCAATGGTTGAAAGGGCGCGGGTGCAGGTTGCCGAGGCGGTTGGGTGTCGGCCGAAAGAGGTGGTTTTCACTTCCGGGGCGACCGAAGCAGCGCAAGTTTTGGCCCAACGTCCGCCGGAGTGTGACGTTTTTGTAGACAGCACCGCTCATGATGCTCTCTGGTCGCACTTTGACCTGTCCAACGTTCAGGAGCGGCCTTTCGGCCCCGGACATACATTGGCCATGGGGTTGGCGAATTCCGAGACGGGAATCATTACCGATCCGCTTCCAAAGGTCGAAGGGCAATGGCCTTATGGAGCGCGTCGCGCCGATTGGCTGTTGCTGGATATCACGCAAGCGGTTGGGCGAATTCCGTTTTCCTTTGCTTGGAGTGGCGCCGATATGGCTATCCTGTCGGCGCACAAGATTGGCGGGCCTAAGGGAGTAGGGGCGTTGATCCTGCGGCAAGGCCTGGATATCGAACCGATCTTGACGGGCGGAGGTCAGGAGATGGGGCGACGTTCGGGGACAGAAAATGTCATTGGAATTGCCGGTTTCGGTGCCGCAATAGAAACCGCTGTCAGGGAACTTGCCGATGGAACATGGGGGCAAGTCGAAAAACTTAGAAACATTCTAGAAACTTGCCTTGTGGAATCGGCAAAAGAGACTATTTTTGTCGGGAAAGATGAGCGGCGCTTGCCCAACACATCCTGTATAGTTACCCCCGGCTGGAAAGGGGAAACGCAAGTGATGGCATTGGACTTGGCCGGCTTTGCCATTTCGGCGGGCTCGGCGTGTTCCAGTGGCAAGGTCAAGACCAGTCGGGTTTTGGCGGCGTTGGGATACAGCAAGGTCGAATCGGCAAGTGCCATTCGGGTGTCCCTAGGCCCGCAAACGACGGAAGATGAAATAATGCGCTTTGCCGAAACATGGCTGAAGCTGCACAAGAAATATCGCACCCGCGCGGTGTGAACAGACAAGGAGAGGGCCATGGCGGCTTTGGACCAGACGCAGGTCAAAGATGGTGTCGACCAGGAAACCGTAGATGCGGTGCGCGAGGTCGGAACCTACAAGTACGGTTGGGAAACCGAGATCGAGATGGAATACGCACCCAAGGGTGTAAATCCAGATATCGTGCGTCTGATTTCAAGCAAGAATGACGAGCCGGATTGGATGACCGACTGGCGCCTGGCTGCGTTTGAACGCTGGTCCAAACTGGAAGAACCAACCTGGGCCATGGTCAAATATCCTGAAATTGATTTTCAGGACCAGTATTACTATGCCCGCCCTAAGTCGATGGAAGTAAAGCCCAAATCGCTGGATGACGTTGATCCCAAGCTGCTGGCCACATACGAAAAACTTGGAATTCCTTTGAAAGAACAAATGATTCTTGCGGGTATTGAAGGGGCCGAAAATGCGCCGGCCGAAGGCCGCAAGGTTGCGGTGGATGCCGTTTTCGACTCGGTTTCCGTGGGTACCACTTTTCAGGATGAACTAAAAAAGCATGGAGTGATCTTTTGCTCGATTTCCGAGGCGATCCGTGAACATCCTGAATTGGTGAAGAAATACCTTGGCTCGGTTGTGCCGGTATCAGACAATTTCTATGCGACGCTGAATTCAGCCGTGTTCTCTGACGGCTCGTTCGTCTATGTGCCGCCAGGCGTCCGGTGCCCTATGGAACTGAGCACCTATTTCCGTATCAACGCAGAAAACACCGGCCAGTTCGAGCGCACGCTGATCATCGCGGACAAGGGCTCTTACGTGTCCTATCTGGAAGGCTGCACTGCTCCTCAGCGTGACACCGCACAACTGCATGCTGCTGTTGTAGAGATCATTGTGGAAGAGGACGCCGAAGTAAAATACTCGACCGTTCAAAACTGGTATCCTGGCGACGAGAATGGCAAGGGCGGAATCTACAACTTCGTGACAAAGCGCGCGGATTGTCGGGGCGATCGCTCCAAGGTGATGTGGACGCAGGTGGAAACCGGCAGTGCCGTGACGTGGAAATACCCATCTTGTATCCTTCGCGGCGATGACAGCCAGGGTGAATTCTATTCGATCGCGATCACCAACAACTATCAGCAGGCCGATACCGGAACCAAGATGGTGCATCTCGGCAAGAATACCAAATCGCGCATTGTCTCCAAGGGTATTAGCGCGGGTCATGCCCAGAACACCTATCGCGGGCTTGTTTCGATGCATCCCAAAGCAAAGAACAGCCGGAACTACACGCAGTGCGACAGTTTGCTGATTGGGGGCAAGTGCGGCGCGCACACGGTTCCCTATATCGAAGTTCGTAACAATTCCTCACGCTGCGAGCACGAGGCGACCACATCCAAGGTGGACGACGACCAGTTGTTCTATTGCCGCCAGCGCGGCATGGACGAGGAAGCAGCCGTTGCACTGGTTGTGAACGGTTTCTGCAAGGACGTCCTGCAGGCATTGCCGATGGAGTTTGCCATGGAAGCGCAGCAGCTTGTCGCGATTTCTTTGGAAGGGTCGGTGGGTTAAACGAAGTCTTCGATCCCGACGGCGCCGCTCGCAAGATCAAGGAATGGATGCGTGACACTTCAGCCGCTTCAATCAGAACGCCCGCAGCTCATCCTGCCTCGGGACGAGGCGGATGCGTTGCGGTTGGCCTATGGCGAAGCGGATGTCATCCTTGAATACGGTACCGGCGGGTCCACGGTTTTGGCATCGGAGCTTCCCGGCACCCATATCACGTCGGTTGAAAGTGACCGGGCATGGGCGCGGACCGTGCAGGACTGGATTGATCAAAACCCACCCGCATTGGGAAGCACCGTGCAAATCATCTGGTCGGATATCGGGCCGACGGGCGATTGGGGGCATCCCGTGACGGATGAGGCTTGGAGACGGTTTCCCGGTTATGCGCTGGATGTTTGGACCCGTCCAGGCTTTCGTCACCCCGACGTCGTGTTCGTCGACGGCCGGTTTCGCATTGGCTGCGCCTTGGCAACGGCGTTCAACATCGAGCGGCCCGTTACCCTGATCTTTGATGATTACGCGAACCGAAAATGGCACCGACAGGTCGAGGAGTTCCTTGGCGAGCCGGAGGTCATCGGCAGGCTTGGAGTATTTGAAGTCAATCCGACGCCGATCCCGGCAAACCGGTTGAAGAAAATCTTTCATTTCATGACCAAAGCTTGAAGACAGAACGAAAATCACACGCCCCTTGAGTGCGGGCACGAGACGAAAACGAGGAAAACATGCTTGAAATCAAAAACCTGCACGTGAAACTTGAAGAAGAGGATAAGCAAATCCTCAAAGGCGTCGACCTGACTGTCGAAGCCGGCAAGGTTCACGCGATTATGGGGCCGAATGGGTCGGGTAAGTCTACCCTCAGCTATGTTTTGTCGGGGCGCGATGGATATGAAATAACCGAAGGGTCGGCAACGTTGGGTAGCGAGGACCTTTTGGAACTTGATCCCGAAGAACGCGCTGCGTTGGGCCTGTTCCTGGCCTTTCAGTACCCGGTCGAAATTCCCGGCGTTGGTAATATGACGTTCCTGCGTACGGCTGTTAACGCGCAACGCAAGGCGCGGGGCGAAGAGGAACTATCCGCCGCCGAATTCCTCAAGGTGGTACGCGCCAAGGCCAAGACGCTCAAGATCGACGCCGATATGCTTAAGCGTCCGGTTAATGTGGGCTTCTCGGGCGGTGAGAAGAAGCGCAACGAAATCCTTCAAATGGCCATGCTTGAGCCACGCATGTGCATTCTGGACGAAACCGACTCCGGTCTGGACGTGGACGCGATGAAATTGGTAGCCGAAGGTGTGAATGCGCTGCGGGATGAGGGGCGAGGGTTCCTTGTCATCACTCACTATCAGCGCCTTTTAGATCACATTAAACCCGATGTTGTGCACATCATGGCCGATGGTCGCATTGTCAAGACCGGCGGTCCGGAGCTGGCACTTGAAGTCGAAAATAACGGATATGCCGACATCCTGGCCGAGGTGAACTGATGGCGTTGCCCGAAGTTAAACATTCCGTCACCGAGGCTCGCTTGGCCTCTATGAGCCTTCCCGAGGCGGGGTGCACACAGGAAGCGCGGGTAGATGCGTTGTCCCGTGTGCACGAAATGGGTCTTCCAAGCCGACGGGACGAGTATTGGAAATACACACGTCCTGATACATTGATTCAAACCGACGCCCCGAAAGCTGCAGTTTTCGTCTCGGACGAAGCAATGATGTTCGACGGGTTCGAACGTCTAAAGATTGTTTTTGTCGATGGCGTATTCGACCCAGAGGCCTCGGATAATCTGGAACTTGAAGGGGTCCGGATCGAGCGGCTGAAAGACATCTGTTGCAAGGACATCCATTGGGCCAAGGAGCTATATGGCGTACTTGAAGCGCGCGGGCAGTCACCCGTTCAGCGTCCTCTGGCAGCGCTCAATACCGCTTTTGCGGCCGACGGAGTTGCCATTCACGTCATTGGCAAGCCATCCAAGCCCATCAGCTTGATTTACACCCATAATTCAGAGGCTTCCGATGTGATTCTGCATCATGTGATCCGGGTGGAATCTGGAGCGGAAGCAACCATTCTGGAAAACGGGCCAGCGGCTTCGCGATTCAACAAATGTATGGAGATCGACATCGCTGACGGTGGCACGCTGCATCACGTTCGGGCTCAGGGGCGCGATCATGAACGCCGGGCGGTGACACATATTTTCACCCGCCTAGGCGAAGGTTCTATCTACAAGTCGTTTACACTGACCGTAAATGGTGTGCTGACCCGCAATGAACAGGTTATTGAGCTGACCGGTGACGATGCTGTCGCGCATATTTCCGGCGCATGCGTGGGCGACGGTGATTTCCACCATGACGACACTGTTTTCATCACCCATGACGCCGTAAATTGCGAGAGCCGCCAGGTGTTCAAGAAAGTCCTGCGCAACGGTGCGACCGGGGTGTTTCAAGGCAAGATTCTGGTTAAAGAAGGTGCGCAGAAAACAGATGGCTATCAGATCAGCCAGTCTTTGTTATTGGATGGGGATAGCCAGTTTCTTGCTAAGCCCGAGCTGGAAATTTACGCCGATGACGTGGCCTGTTCGCATGGTTCGACATCAGGTGCGATCGACGAAACGGCATTGTTCTATCTGCGGTCTCGCGGCGTTCCACACAAGGAAGCGACCAACATGTTGACGCTGGCCTTTCTAGCCGAGGCAGTCGACGAGATCGAAGACAAGGCATTGGCAGGGGATATCGTCGCACGTCTCGAAGCGTGGTTGGCTCGACGCAGCTAATGCCGGTCACATCTGACATAGTCGCCACCTACCGTGGTCCTGGACGCGTCATGCGTCGCCTCTTGGCTATGGGGCAGCGCGAGGATCGCGCCTTGGCATTTGTGATGGTCTTTTGCGTGGTTGCATTTATCGCGCAAATGCCCGGGCTTGCCCGGAAAGCTCACATGGAAGGGCTGGACCTGAACGCAACTATGGGAGGGGCATTGCTGGGCTCAGTCATTCTGTTGCCGTTGCTGTTCTATGGATTGGCCTGGGTGTCACACCTGATTGCGCGACTGTTCGGGGGCGGTGGCACTGGTTATGGCGCGCGGCTTGCTCTGTTCTGGGCGCTTTTGGCGTCGACGCCACTCGTACTTCTCAACGGTCTTGTTGCAGGCTTTATCGGACAGGGTGCTGCTTTGAACTTTGTTGGAATTGTTTGGCTGGTAGTATTCATGATGTTTTGGTTGTCTGGTTTGGTGCAAGCCGAGAGGACAACAGAATGAGCATGGGATTCTGGAGCGATCTGGCAAAGAAAACAGTCGTGGACCCGGCAGAGGCTGCCCGAAGATTGTTGGCGCTTGACTTGGGACGCGAGGTGCTGTGGCTCGCTCTGGCACTGGCAATCGTGCTCAACGCGGCCCTTCAGGCGACATCGAATCTAATCCTATCATCCATGGGGGTCGAGGTTCCCGCGCTTGTCGGCTCGGTGATCCCTTATGCCGCCGTAGTTGGCGGCGGTTTGATCGTGACCATTGTGGCATTTCACCAGATCGGTATCCGGATGGGGGGTACCGGGACGTTTAGTGACGTGATGGTTTTGCTTGTTTGGTTGCAGTTTCTCAAGGTCTTGGTTCAGGCCGCAGGAATGATTTTTCTGCTGACCGTCCCGATCCTGTCGGCCTTGCTGTCTGCCGTGGCTTTTCTGGTCGGCATTTACATCACCGTCCATTTTATCGATCAGGCGCATCGGCTGAATTCCCTGGCGGTTGCAACCGGCGTTCTGGTGCTTTCCATCCTGGCGATTGCCGTTTTGGCTATACTTCTTCTATCCCTCGTCGGAGGGCCAATTACGGGTACCCCTGCTTATGTATGACGTTCAAAAGATCCGCGCTGACTTCCCGATCCTATCACGGAAAGTGAACGGCAAGCCGCTGACCTATCTGGACAATGGCGCATCCGCGCAGAAACCTCAGGCTGTGATCGACGCGGTGACGCGCGCTTATGCCGAAGAGTATTCCAACGTCCATCGTGGGCTACACTTTCTATCCAATCTCGCCACCGAGAAATACGAAGCCGTTCGCGGCACGATCTCGCGTTTTCTCAACACGGGAAACGAAGACGAGATCGTAATGAATTCGGGGACAACCGAAGGGATCAACCTGGTCGCGTATGGCTGGGCGATGCCGCGTATGGAACCCGGTGACGAAATTGTCTTAAGTGTCATGGAGCACCATGCGAATATTGTGCCCTGGCATTTCCTGCGAGAACGCCAGGGGGTCGTCCTGAAATGGGTTGATGTAGATGCCGATGGTGGATTGGACCCGCAAGCTGTTATCGATGCGATCGGCCCAAAAACGAAGCTGGTTGCGATTACCCAGTGTTCGAACGTGTTGGGTACAGTTGTCGATGTAAAAGCCATCACAAAAGGCGCACACGCCAAGGGTGTTCCGGTTCTCGTTGATGGCAGTCAAGGCGCCGTGCACATGCCAGTTGATGTTCAGGACATCGGTTGTGATTTTTATGCAATCACTGGTCACAAGCTGTACGGGCCGTCCGGATCGGGGGCAATTTTCATCAAGTCCGATCGCATGGCCGAAATGCGCCCGTTTATCGGCGGTGGCGACATGATCAGGGAAGTCTCTAAAGATCAGGTGATCTATAACGATCCGCCGATGAAGTTCGAGGCTGGAACACCCGGAATCGTGCAGACGATCGGTTTAGGGGTCGCGCTGGATTACATGATGGACTTGGGGATGGAGAACATCGCAGCGCATGAAGCGGACCTGCGGGACTATGCCCTTCAACGTCTTACAGGCTTGAATTGGTTGCAGGTTCAGGGCACACGGCCAGACAAGGCTGCCATATTCAGTTTCACGCTTGACGGGGCCGGGCACGCTCATGATGTTTCGACAATCCTTGACAAGAAAGGGGTCGCCGTACGAGCAGGGCACCATTGTGCCGGACCACTGATGGATCACCTTGGGGTCACGGCGACATGTCGCGCTAGTTTCGGCCTGTATAATACTCGCGATGAGGTCGATACGTTAATTGAGGCCTTGGAACTCGCGCATGATTTGTTCGCTTGAGTTCCAAACCACTCGCGGATTTTGGTATTGCACACGGGCTGGAACAAGGTTAGCTAACACCGCAGGCACCTGTAGCTCAGCTGGATAGAGCGCTGCCCTCCGAAGGCAGAGGCCAGAGGTTCGAATCCTCTCAGGTGCGCCACTTTTTCACTTAATGTATAGATTTTATTAAATAAAATAAAGCTTCACATTGAAGCCACCAAAGGGATTCAAGCCAATCCCGTAACGTTTCCCGCAACACAATTCACAAAATCTGGTGCGCACTCCGGTACTCTCCACTTTACCTCGTCGGCTCATTCTGATTGCTTGCAAAGCAATTCACGGAAAGGGATTTTAATGCGCATTGAAATCAACTCAGAAGAGCGCGCTTGGGAAGTATTGGCAAACCTAGGGTCTGGACCCATTGATTTCAGAGGGGTGTCGTGATTCACGGTTCGAAAACGAGCGGTGAACATGTCTGATCTTTTCTGGCTGACCGACGCCCAGATGGCGCGTCTCCAGCCCTTCTTTCCCAAGTCCCACGGCAAAACTCGCGTCGATGATAGGCGTGTGTTGAGCGGGATTATCTTCATCAATCGCAATGGCTTACGCTGGCGCGATGCGCCCAAGGAATACGGTCCGCACAAGACGCTTTATAACCGTTGGAAGCGCTGGAGCGATAAGGGCATCTTCGCAAAGATGATGATGGGACTGGCAGCCGATCACGGCGAGGAGAAGACCGTGATGATTGATGCGACCTATCTCAAAGCACACCGTACGGCGTCCAGTTCGGGCGTCAAAAAGGGGGGCGTAGCCGTCTGATCGGTCGCACCAAGGGCGGGATGAACACGAAGCTGCACGCCATCTGCGACAGCCTGGGGCGACCGCTGAATCTGTTCGTCACCGCCGGACAAGTCAGTGACTACATTGGCGCCCGAGCGTTGCTGAGCAGCCTGCCGAAGGTCGATTGGCTACTTGCCGACAGAGGCTATGATGCCGATTGGTTCAGAGAAGCGTTGAAAGACAAAGGGATACGTCCTTGTATCCCGGATCGAAAGCAACGCAAGAAAACTGTCAAATACGACAAGCGGCGCTACAAGCGACGCAACCGGATCGAGATTATGTTCGGCAGGTTGAAGGATTGGCGGCGCGTCGCAACCCGTTACTACAGATGCCCAAAGGTCTTCCTTTCAGCCATCGCCCTAGCGGCAACCGTCATCTATTGGCTATGAGTCCTGACCCTTGGGCGATCTTCGGATCGCCCCTTTTTCTGTCCAGTGATTGCGACTATCTTGTAGGCTTGGAAAAGGACAAATCTCAACTTGAGCGCTTCAAGGAACTCGCCCGTGAAGTCGAGGCGGATGGAGATGAAGAAACGTTCAAGCGTGCATTGAAAAAGATGCGCGAGGAGCCGAAAGAGAAAAAGCCCGCCAAAGACTGAGCGGACACATGCCTTGGCGTGATAGGGTGGGTATGCTCAGGTTATTTGCAAAGTATACAATCGCCCTCGGTTTACAACCTGTTCAATTTGGAGCGCAGCCTCAACTCCAGACCAAATTTCAAGCTCAACCGCGCCGCCGCACTTGCCAATTGGCGCAGTCTCTGCGCCGAATAAGGGGCAGTGGTCCTGCCCTTGTAGAGATTAGTTAGCATTAGTTCGCCAGCACCGCTTGCTTCGCTTGTTCCGATGACATGTCTAGTATTTCGTAAATTCGAATCTTTGTTTTCGTAAAATCGCATTGAAACCATTTTAATAACACTAAGCTTGATGGGGTTGGGTTGCACATGTTTCACTTTTAGAACCTGGCTGAATAGGCTGATGCCACGCGACGAGAAACTGGAGCTGGGACAAAAATCATCGATGAGGGCGCGCAAACTGCCAAATGCCCAACGTCTTGAAAACCAACATGGAGAAATCAAATGGACAAAAGAACAGGTTTGCTTGCAAGTGTGGCCGCGGTTATGTCGCTTGTTTCAACGCCGGTCATAGCAGCTGACATTGTCATTGGGGTTCCAAACTGGCCCTCGGTGAACGCAACAGCGCACATCCTCAAGGTGGCGATTGAGCAAAACCTGGGTCTTGAAGTTGAACTTCAAAATGGGACCAATCCGATTGTTTTCGAAGCGATGGATTCCGGTGCGATGCATGTGCACCCCGAGGTGTGGATGCCGAACCAGCAAAATCTTCATGACACTTACGTCAAGGGAAATGGTACGGTTGTGATGAACCCGAACGGTGTTGAAGCGTTCCAGGGGATGTGCGTTGACAAAGGAACCGCCGAAAAACACGCGATTTCATCGATCGATGATCTGACGAATCCAGACGTAGCAGCGATATTCGATTCCAACGGTGACGGTCAGGGCGAGATCTGGATTGGCGCTCCCGGTTGGGCTTCGACCAATGTCGAAAAGATCCGGGCAAAGTCGTATGGGTATGACCAGACCATGGAGTTGGTGGAAATCGACGAAACAGTGGCCTATGCCAATCTGGATAATGCCATCAAGGCCGGCGACCCGTGGGTCGGGTTTTGTTATACGCCTCACTACGTCTTTGCGCTGCATGACATGACGGTTTTGGAAGAGCCTGCCTATGATGCTGCGAAATGGAAGGTTGTTCAGCCGACCGACAGCCCGGACTGGTTGGAGGAATCCGAGGCGGCCGTGGCCTGGGATTCTGCGTATCTGCACCTGCACTACGCAAAGTCACTGGAAGAAGAATACCCGGAGGTGGCGAGCCTATTGGCGAACATGGCGTTGGACACGGAAACAGTTTCCGCAATGACCTACGCGCTGGTCATCGACAAGAAAGAACCCCTTGCATACGCCGAAGAATGGGTAAGCGAACACGAAGACCAGGTTCTTGGGTGGATGGCGCAATAGAACGCGCTGGCGCTCAATGAGTCCACACAGGCCGCCAGGGCACAGCCTTGGCGGCTTGCTTTGCATGATAAGGGGCGGAAATGAACGAAACGGTCGTCAAGTTGACAGACGTCTGGAAGATCTTTGGCGCCCGCGCCGAAGAAGCGATGTCTGCAGTCATGAAGGAAGGGATCGGCAAACCCGAAGTCCTTGATCGGTTCAACTGCGTCGTTGGCGTACAAGGAGCGACGTTCGAGGTCTCACGAGGCGAGATATTCTGCATCATGGGATTGTCCGGGTCAGGCAAGTCTACATTGGTGCGGCATGTCAACCGCCTGATCGAGCCTACTGCAGGCAAGATCGAGATCCTGGGCCGCGATGTTTCGCAGATAGGGGAGTCGGAACTGCGCCGTATTCGGGCGCAGCAGATCGGAATGGTCTTCCAACACATGGCACTGATGCCGCATCGGTCAGTTCGGGACAATGTTGCCTATCCGCTCGAAATCAGAAAGGTTTCAAAGTCCAAACGCTGGGCCGTTTCGGATCACGCACTGGGATTGGTGGATCTGACTGGTTACGAAGATCGGCTTCCCAAGGAGTTGTCAGGGGGAATGCAGCAGCGCGTCGGCATTGCCCGTGCGCTCGCATCGGATCCCGAAATACTATTGATGGACGAACCGTTCTCAGCCCTGGATCCGTTGATCCGATTGCAGTTGCAGGATCAGTTCAAGGCACTTGTGGCGCAACTCAAGAAAACAACCCTGTTTATCACCCATGACCTTGATGAAGCCATCAGGATCGGCCACCGCATTGCGATCATGAAGGATGGGGTCATCGTCCAGATCGGTACGCCAGAGGATATCGTGATGAACCCGGCAGACGACTATGTTCGCGAATTTGTGCAGGGAATATCCAAGCTCAAACTCGTCAAAGCCCATTCAATTATGGAACCTTTGGACAGCTACAATGGATCGATTGATGGGGCACCGCGTGCCGACGAAAGTGCGGACCTGGACCAACTGATTGACTTAGCCGTGAATACGGAAATGCCTGTCGTCATTACCGACGCCGGAGCAGATGTCGGCTTGGTTACAAAACCTCGTCTGCTGCGCGGAATTCAGGGGGGCAAAAATGAGTGATCTGGCGTCTGATATCAAAGTCACCGCAGCATCCGACATCGAAGTCGACCGTGAAGCGCTGGACAGTTCGATCCACGAATTTGCAGAGACCAATGGTGACTACTATGTCGGTGCATTTCACAAGATCCACGATGCGGTCAACCTGTTGCCCAATACGTTCAATCTTTGGGCGGCGGTCTTGGGTCCGTTCTGGGCGGCAAGCCGTGCTATCTGGGGAATGTTCTGGACCTTTCTCATACTCGAGATCATCGCCTGGGTGCAGATTGGTCGGGGTGCTTGGGGCAATCCAGGAGCAGATCTGCTCGGCCGTGCCTCGCGTCAACAGGCTCGTGCCGACGAGTTGCTAGGCCGGGCAGCAGAAGCAACCGAGCAAGCCGACATAGATCGGTTTACCAAGTTGGCGGCAAATATCCAGAAGGCGGCGGACGCCAGTTTCGAGAAAGCGCAAGCAGCCCAATCCGAAGCACTGGGCATCTTGATCTTCGGGCTATTGATGCTCGCGGTCTTCAAACTGACGCAAGGGCTGTACGCGGACAGGGTTTATGAGAAACAATATTCGCGGTGGCGCATTGATCCTGAAGGCACCGAAAGCGGGCGCTCAACCCGGAACACCATACTTGGCGTCGTACTGATTGCGGCGATTGCTCCGCTGATCGTCTACAAATTCACGGTGAACGCATCTTTCGCCATGCTTGACGAGTTTCCGGAAAAAGAGGTTTCGGCCATCTTTCTCGGTCAGGACGGCGGGACCCTGTTTTCAACCCTTGCCACATGGATGGAGGCGCGCATCGACGGCGCTGCTGCAGCTGGAGGAGACGTCTTTGACGGCATCGTAGGTGGAGTTCGCACTGTTCTGGATGCGCTGACGGTCGCCTTGATCGGTTCACCATGGCCGGTGGTCATGCTGGTGATCTGCGTGACGGCATGGCGCGCTGCGGGACCGAGAGTGGCCATATTCACAGCTTCTTCCCTGGCCTATATCGCACTTTTGGGCTACTGGGATGTTGCGATGGAAACCGTGGCCCTTGTAGGCGCGGCGGTGATACTCTGTGTCGTTTTCGGTATCCCGCTGGGGATCTGGTTTGGCAAGTCCAAACGGGCCTATTCGGCGGCCGAACCCGTTTTGGACCTGATGCAAACCCTTCCGGCCTTCGTCTATCTGATCCCGATCATCGCATTTTTTGGTACGGGCAATCCTCCAGGAATTTTGGCGACGATCATTTTTGGCATGCCGCCTGTGATCCGCCTGACGGCATTGGGTATGCGTGGGGTTCCAGACAGTATCAAGGAAGCAGCTGTGGCTTTCGGGGCGTCGAAATGGCAACTCTTGAAGGACGTCGAAATCCCGCTGGCCCTGCCTTCGATCATGACAGGCGTGAACCAGACGATTCTCATGTGCCTATCCATGGTCGTCATCATCTCGCTGATCGGGGGGGGAGGACTTGGAAAAGAGATCCTCGAAGCACTGCAATACGCGGCCAAGGGGCCTGGTCTTTTGGGCGGCTTCGCAATTCTGTTCTGTGCTATGGTTATCGACCGGATTGTTCAGGGCGCCTTCAGACGGGAAGATGAGAAAATCTGATAGAGCAGCAGGGCCTCGGGAACATCTCGGGGTCTTTTTCAGTCAGTGAGGCCTGCGATGACCGACCGTTATGAGAAATCGATGATGGACAATCTCTACTGGTGGGGCGTGCCAACGCTTTTTAGGTGTGCTCACACTGAGCCCGAAGGGCAAGATATCGCGCTGGTTGGGGTTCCACATTCGACCGGAAACGGGACAACCGAGCGGGATCAGCATTTGGGCCCAAGGGCAGTGCGCCATGTTTCAGCAGTTCAACGCAGAGTGCATTCGGTTTTTCAGATCGACCCTTGGGCAAGTGCCCAAATTGCTGATGTGGGCGATGTCCCATTTCCCCGTGCCAATGACAATGAAGACTGCATCGAACGCATCACGGCTTTTTACCAGGATATCGACGCTGCGGGGGCTCGACCCGTTTCTGTTGGTGGAGATCATTCGATCACTGGCGGCATCGTTCAGGCGTTGGGATGCGGCAAGTTGGCCGGGGGCGAGCCTGTTAGCTTTCTGCACCTTGATGCGCATACAGATGTGTTCACAAAGGTCGACCATTTTCTTGGGGCGCACAAATCTGCCGCGCATTGGGGTGCCTATCTGGCCGATCAGGGGCAGGTGGACCCAAAACGTTCTATGCAGATCGGATTGCGGGGCCACCCACGAAGTCTGGACTGGTTACAGCCGTCATATGACTACGGGTACAACATCGTGACGATGCAAGAGTTTCGACAACGCGGACTGACCGACGTCGTGGCGCAAACCAAAGAAGTCTTAGGCGATCGCCCTGTCTATATCACTTTCGACCTGGATTGCCTCGACCCGACGGTGGCGCCCGCTGTCTCGAATCTGGAGCCCGGAGAAAAAGGCTTTGACATCGATGAAGCCGTAGGAATTCTGCGTGCCGCGCGCGGTTTGAACATCATTGGCGGTGATGTCGTGTGCATGATGCCAACCAAGGACAGCCCAAACAACATCACGGCCCTGACTGCTGCGGCTGTGATGTTCGAGATGATTTCCATGATCGCGGAAAATGTCAGTTCGACTTAGCGCGTCGGGCATCTATCGCCTGTGCCATCACGCAGAGCAATTCGAACATCAATGAAATACCAAGCCACGCAGTGCCACCTTCGGGATCGAAAGGTGGCGAGACTTCAACCAGATCGGCACCCACAATGTTCAGCCCTGACAGTTTGCGAATAACCTGCTGGGCCTGAAAACTGTTAGGCCCGCCGATCTCGGGGGTTCCGGTGCCAGGTGCATAAGTCGGATCCACGAAGTCGATATCGTAAGTGCAATAACAGGGCTCTGTTCCGATGATGCCATTTACCTCGGTCATGACGTCATCAATGCCACGGTCGAATAGCTCTTCGATGCGGATGATGCGAATTCCCTGTGCCTCACCCCATTCGACATCTTCCGTATTATAGGCTGTGCCTCGAATGCCAACCTGAACAAAGCGCTTTGGATCGACCAGCCCCTCTTCAACCGCGCGCCTGAACGGCGTCCCATGCGTGAACTTATGGCCACCGAAGTAGCTGTCGAACAAGTCGGTGTGGCTGTCGAATTGGATTAGCCCCAGCGGACCAGAATTTGCCAAAGCCCGCAAAACCGGAAGCGTTGTCAGATGGTCTCCACCTGCCGTCAGTGGCGCGATGCCATTCCGAACAAATGTGGAATAGAATGACGTAACGCGCTCCAATGTATCTTCGATATCCACGGGGTTTGGGGAAACGTCCCCAAGGTCGGCGCAGTTCACCAAGGAAAACGGGCTGATACCTGTGACAGGGTTCATGGCCCGGATCATGGTCGAATAGTCGCGCAATTGCCGAGGTCCGTGGCGGGCGCCGGGGCGATTGGTGGTTCCTCCGTCCCAGGGTATGCCGACGACGCCCAGTTCAACTTCTTCAAAGCGTTCATGATCCGGTGCCAGATTTGGCAGACGCATGAATGTCGGAACACCCGCAAAACGCGCTAGCTCCATTGCTGAAACCGGTTGAAAGAATGTGTCTGTCATGTTGACTGTTGATCCTCGCGATTTTCCGTTTCATCCGGTCCGTATCATCGATCTTCGCTAAAACAATTGTTATGCGGAAAAGGCTCAGGTCAGAATTCGAAAACATTTCCGGATCTGAGCGTCCTGCTCGGGTGTAAGATACTCTGGATGATGTGCTCTTAGAATCTCGACTGCCCGTTCGCGGGCCTTGGTCCACGCATCCTTTGCACCGTTCATTTCCCATGTCCGTGGTTCATTCCGATCCGCCAGCGAAGGATAAAAATAGTCTCTCTCCATTGCGTCATAGGTTTGCGAACTTCCCAGAAAATGACCGTCACTCAGCACGGATTGGCAAATCGCTTCAAAGCCGAGGTTCTCTTCGGTCACCTCTATTCCGCGAAGGGCGCGATAGGTGTGGGAATGCATCTCGTTATCCAACACGAATGCTTCGAAACTGACCCCCAGCAATGATGCCGTCATCCCCGAGCTCTCATAGATCAGGTTACCCCCAGCCAACGCGGCGGCAAGAGAAGTCATGCCCTTTTCCATCCCGTACTGAGCGTCAATCGCCTTGGCGTCCGTCATTGAGGCTGCAACCCCCGAAAGTAAACCCAGCCAATTGTTGATTTGCGCCGAGGCCGCGTTCAGAACCGCGGTCTCACCACCTCCGCCAGCAAAAGCTCCGGTTCGTAGATCGACGATAAATGGCCAGTTCGAGAATACCATCGGGAAACCGGGTGAAATCACATTCACCATCACCAGGCTCGCCAATGTTTCGGCGAGGGATTGAGCAAGAAATCCGGCCAATGTCGCAGGTGCCGTGGCCCCGGCCTGCGCAGCGGTGATGCAGGACATGGGAATATTGTGTTGGATACATTCGTAAACCACGTCAACTGCATCCTCGCCATACCGCAACGGGGAAATGACGGGGCTGATGTGCGCTTTCAGGAATGGACGTTTGGCAAATTCTCCCGGCCCACCGGCGACGATGTCCAGAAGGTCAACAATGGGTGATACGTGTTCTGCCAATGTAAACGACGTAGCGACTGGTTTGGTGGTATTCTTGACCAGCGCATAGACTGTGTTGACGTCCAGGTCGAACGCGTCCGGCACATCGGTTGCTACGCAACATCTGGTGAACCAACTGACATTCTCCATCGTATCCTGCAGACGGGCAAAGTCATGCAAATCAGCCAGCGTCGAGGGGCGATATCGTCGCGTCTCCAGATCAAGCGTCTGTACCGCCGCGCCGCCGGTGCCAAAAAATACACGGTTTCCGCCAACTTCTATTGATCGGCTTTCGTCCCGGCCATGCAATACGAATGTCTTGGCCGCAGTTGAGACTGCGTGTTCAACCATCGCACGTGGAAAAAGCAATCTTCTTCGCTGGCCTTCTATTGCCCCCGCAGCCGTCAGATCGTTGCGCAACCTCTCTGGTACTTCCCCCATGCCGAGGGTTTCGAGTAACCGCAGTGCGGCGTTATAGATCAGCGCCACTTCGGCTTCTGCGAGAGGGGTGAATGAACCGCCGGTCTGACCGGGAGGGCAAGGGGCAATCACCGGTTTCGCTGCTCGTTGCGCCATCCGAGCCCTTCGCCCGATTCTTTTGCTAACTTCAGACGACATAACCGCTGCGCTCCCGCGTCAATGCTGGCTGTACACTACAGGCTTCCAGTGTCGAGCGGCAAAATGTCAACCAAGCCTTGTGAAATCTAAAACCTAAGTTTCGATTTTTCGAAACTGCCAAATGCCTTGTTGCTGACAAGGCGGCTTTCTTTCCATGAATGTGGTTGCGGAGAGAGGAGCAAACCGGATGAAATCGCGCACAAAGGTTGTGGTTATTGGCGGAGGAATTGCCGGATGTTCGACCCTTTATCACTTGACCCAGGAAGGGTGGAGCGATGTGGTTCTGGTCGAGCGGAATGAACTGACATCCGGCACAACATGGCATTCGGCCGCTCAAGTCACCAATTTCGGTATGAACCAGACGATGATAGGACTGAAGTCGCATTCCATCCGCCTCTATAAGGAACTGGCAGAAGACGCCGACTATCCTATCAATTATCATCACGGTGATGGCGGTATCCGCTTGGCCAACACCGAGGCGCAGATGCAAGGGTATCGCCACTTTACATCGGTGGCCCGTGGAATGGGCGTCGATTTCGAGGTGATCGATGCCAGCGAATGCGCCCGCAGACATCCGTTGATCTCCACCGAAAACCTGATCGGAGGCCTGTGGGATCCGTTGGATGGTGATATCGACCCCGCGCAATTGTGTCAGGCGCTGGCGCGGAGGGCACGAAAAGCGGGCGCCGAGATTTACCGTAATACTCCCGTTGTCGGATTGCTTCAGCACAACGACGAGACTTGGACCGTCCAAACCGAACACGGAAACATTGACTGTGACATTGTCGTCAATGCTTGCGGCTATCGTGTGAACGAAGTGGGTGCGATGATGGGCATTCACCATCCGGTCTCGTCGATGGAGCATCAGTACTTCCTGACCGAAGAAATCCCCGCCATCCGGGACGCCGGTCATAGAATGCCACTGCTACGATGCCCGATCAGCGACTATTATTGCCGTCAGGAAAAGAATGGTTTGCTGGTCGGGTTTTATGAACAGGACTGCAAGACCTGGGGGATGGACGGGATCGATCCGCACTTTGCCAACGCCCTGTGCCCCGACGATTTGGACCGGGTGACAGATGTCTTGGAGGGCGCTTTTGCCCGGATGCCAGCCCTGATGGAAGTTGGAATACACACTGTCGTCAATGGCCCGATTACATACACATTTGATGGGGCGCCGATGGTGGGATCCATCCCGGGAAAGCGAAACGCGTTTTGCATCATTGGCCTTCGCGCCGGGCTGGGCGAAGGAGGTGGGCACGGTTGGCTGTTGGCGCAGCAGATCGTGCATGGTGAAGCGTGTTACGACACATGGTGCATCGATCCGCGAAGATTCACAGGTCACGCCAATGTGGAACTTACCGCGTTGAAAGCCGTAGAAGATTACCGAAACGAATTCAGGTTTCACTTCCCGCATGAACACCGGCCAGCGGGCCGCCCGGCCAAAACCACGCCATTGACCCCCGTTTTGGCCGCGGCCGGTGCCGAATTCACGGTGGTGAACGGATGGGAGCGTGTCGATTACATCAAACCTCATGCCGAATTCAAACCAACGCTGAGTTTCGATTTTGACGAAGCTTTTGATGTTGTCGCATCCGAAGTAAAAAACATTCAGACAAATGTCGGGTTGACCGAGGTCAATGGTTTCAACCGCATCGAAATCATCGGATCAGGCCGCCATGCATTTCTGGACCGGATGTTCTGCGGTGCCGTGGCCAAACGCGATGGTCGGGTCGGGTTGGGATACTTGTTGAACCATCAGGGCAGGATCAAGGCCGAAGCGACTGTCGCCAACCTACCGGCCAGCGACCGAGGGCCTGAACGCGTTTGGTACGGCTCGGCGGCAGCAAGCGAATTTCACGACATGGACTGGCTCAAGCAGCATCTGGAACCTGATGAGGACGTGCAGATTCGAAGCCTTACAAACGACCAAACCATTCTGGTTCTTGCTGGCCCAAACGCCCGAAAAGTTCTGTCGTCCTGTTCGCGCGGCGATTGGTCTGCTCGGGCCTTCCCATGGCTCAGCGTGCGAGAGTGTTTCGTCGGTATCGCACCCGCTACTGTCATGAGCGTCAGTTTTTCAGGTGAGTTGGCATATGAGATCCACGTTCCCAACGCTTCGCTCCATGCGGCATTTCTTGCACTCCAAGATGCAGGTAAGGTTTATGGCCTGCACCTGTTTGGCGCCCGGGCCATCGAATCCATGAGAATTGAGAAAGGCTTCTTTCATTGGAAATCGGACCTTGTCACTGAATATGACCCCTTTGAAACAGGTTTGGAGCGTTTCGTGAATTTGGACAAAGCCTGTTTTGTCGGTCGGGATGCGCTGCTGAACAACCTTCAACAAGGACCGCAAAAACGATTGGTGACCCTGCAAGTTCACGCCGAACAAGCACCGGCCCACCCGGGGGCGTCAGTGATGATTGGTGATGATGTCGTGGGCACGGTTACGTCCGGGGATTGGGGTCATCGAACCGGATTGAACTTGGCATATGCATTTGTCGATGTCGCTTGTCAGGC
Organism: Ruegeria sp. YKSF57; assembly: GCF_059612585.1. Classification (NCBI taxonomy): domain Bacteria; kingdom Pseudomonadati; phylum Pseudomonadota; class Alphaproteobacteria; order Rhodobacterales; family Roseobacteraceae; genus Ruegeria; species Ruegeria sp. YKSF57. The sequence goes on from NZ_JBXWQW010000004.1 coordinate 109,669, forward strand.
CCGAGGCAACAGTCTTGAGATTGATATGTGCGGTGTTCGGACCGAAGCAACAGTGATTGCACCCAGCCCTTATGATCCTCTAATGACCAGACTGCGTAGCTGATTTCATGTGGTTCCCGCGCTCGGTATTAAGCACCTGAGTGTCCGGGCATTGGAGTTTTGACGCAGTGCCAATGAGAAGAAATACATATTTGGTATTGCCGCGGCGTAGGTTCTCTGTTTCGATTTTATAGAAAGAGTGGAAATTTCAGGAACACCGCATTTGCCAAAGTCTCTAAGTCTCCGCTGGCTGGAAGTATTCCAGTTGATCGCCAAATCCGGCTCCATTCAAAAAGTGGCGTCCGAAACGAACTTGTCCATCAGTACTGTATCCAATCACTTGCGAAGCCTAGAAAGCGCCCTAGGGGTCGAATTGGTCGACCACAGCCGTCGGCCAATGAGCTTAACCCCCGCAGGAGAGGTTTTTTCACGCTATGTTCGTGAAGGCCTTACTGTACTGAAGCGAGGGGAAGGGGAAATCCGCTCGGGGACCTGGCGCAATGCCACGTCGCTGCGGCTCGCGTTGATTGACGATTTCGACTACCAAGTCGCGCCAGAGTTGTTCAGATTCTTAGCGCAAGCGTTGCCGCGGTGCAGCTTTCGACATTTCACCCGGCCGAGCCACGAGATCATCGCCAAACTGCAGGAGCACAAACTGGACGCCGGAGTGGCAACACTTCCGGTGGGCAAGACCGACGGATTGCTGGAGTATCCATTGTTGCGTGATCCGTTCATCGTAATTCTGCCCAAGAACTTTGTGGGAACTGTGGAGGATGTGTTCACTCCGGATGCCGAATTGCCGTTTTTGCGGTATTCAAGGGACTACACGATTGGCAAGCAGATTGAGGTTCAACTCAACCGCAGCAAGTTCAACCTGCCAAACAGGTTCGAACTCGAATGCAATCAATCGATTGTCGGTCTGGTTGCGGAAGGTAGCGGTTGGGCGATTACCACGGTTGCCAGCTTTCGACGCGCACAGCGCTTTCATGAGAGTGTCAGGACCATGCCATTTCCTGGACGCAACTTTTCACGAACGATCTCCTTGTTCACAACTGACGTCTATCCCAAATCTACGTCCTTGTTGATCCACAAAGTACTTAGTGGTTTGATACAACAGTATTTTTGCGATCCCATTTGTAGAAAGATTCCTTGGCTTGACGGTGATTTTCGGGTGTTGACGGACATGCAGTCCAATTAATCATTTCTGAGCGAGTTGGGCGGTTTCTCTTCGTTTTATGCACCAAACGCAAACTTTGCGACAACCAACGCCGATCCGGAAATAATCTGTTTGGTGTCGAACCACAGCAATGGAACCTGTCGATAATCTCGTTCACAGATGGGCGCAAATCAGGTCTCGGCACTCATTTCGCCAAGGGCGCGGTGTCAAGGCGGGCAATGGTCAGTTATCCTGTTGGGGTCGCATTGCACTGACGGCATCCGAGCCGCGTGAGATGAAAGTCGGCAGAGAATGCCAGACCGGAACTCGAGAATGTGGTAAACTACAAGGGGCCACATGCATACCAGACGCAAAAAATGGGGGGTGCCATGTCAAATATTCAGACCTCAGTGAGGTGTCCCCAGATCTGTAAAGGTTTGCGACACATGCTTGGGTTGGGGGGCCTGTCGTGAGTGGTGTCATGACAACGCTACCTTTTCAACCCAAGGTGAGGCAATCAAGGATGTCGCGACTCTCGAAGCATATTCCGAATGGGCCAAGGGATTGCTAGGTCCCATGCCAGACGCACAGTATGATTTGAAGGCACTTTCTGAAGATACCGATACCGGCAGAGTGACTGCGGTGGCAGTCTTCAAGGGAACCCAGACGGGTGATGCCGGAAACGGCGCGTCAAAAAAACGTGGCAAGCGGCTATGTCTACGTCTTTGGTTTCGATGGAGAGAAAATCAGCCATATGACCAAAGTATGGAATGAAGGTTTTGTACTCCGTCAGCCTGAGTGGGTCTGAGATCCGTCGATTGAGCTGTGTGCGCCTTGGTCGCGGCAGAAATCAAAACTCGGTCGAATTCCTTGAAATCGGGAAACGAACCGGCATGTCGGTAAGGGCCCCCGGCGTACAGATTACGTTCTTACTGCCTTGGGAATAGACTGGGCGACGCGCCGAACTCGTACCCCCTCATGGAAATCGTAATTAGACTATCAAGACGCGTCGCCTTGTCTGGGTACGAGTCAGGCGTGGCGAAAGTTTGTCTGGTTCATGAAGAATTCAAATTCTCTGATTTCAAAGGAACGCGACGACAATCGGTTTTTTGGCCCGATTTCGCCTGTTGAGCGCCGCATTGGCATCGTGGTTCGAACTATGCCAGACTGTTGCGCATTGCATCAATACGCGATGAAATATCGTGGGGCGGCGTGTCAAACTCACCATGAGTTAAAAAAATACGCTGAAACAAATATCGACGCGCCACCCACGTCGGAATCCTGTCATTGCGGCAAAATTATGTCTATATCTCCATTGTTGACAATTTGTTTCCGTATTGGAACCTTCGTGAGTAAGAACTTTAGTCAGTTCGACCGATAGTCCATACTCAGCGTGCCTGATATGACTGTCTTGTTGACACTCTCATCACTTGTAACCCGTCATTTCCAGGTATCCTCGGCCCGTGTGGCTGCCGGTAACATAGACCGGGCCTTCCCAATAGGGAAAAGACGTTCCCATCCAAGATGATGGGTTGAGAGCGGTAACCTGAACGTCAAGGCCCTGCTTTTCCAGTTGCAAATTCCAGCCGGTCGGGATGGTCCGTCCTGCAACTTGGCTGTTTTGCAGTGGTCTGGAAGACAGAGAACCATCTGGCAAGAATGTTGAACTCCCGTTTGGAGAGATCCAGGTTGCAGCGGTAAAGTCGCCATTTTTGCTGCGCAGCCGAAATGCCATGAGCTTGTCTCCGCTGTCAAAGCTCAATGAGAACCAGTCCCATCCCGATTGATCATCTGCAAGGGGCTGTGAAGACCATTCCCGATCCAGCCAAGCCTGTCCCGTGACCGCAATTTCGCCATCTGGCAGTTTCAAAATGCCGGACGCAGCGTAAGCGGGTTGCGAATAGTAATAGCTGACCTGACCGGATGCCGACTTTGTCGATACCCCGTTCTCACCGTGAAGAATGAGCGGACCTTTTGCTTCGAGGGTCAAATCATAAGCAAATCGGGCGCCACGTGCGAACAATGACAGGGTGTCGAGATTTGGGCCAGCCATTTGCCAGTCGTCGATCCACGCCGAAAAGGGATCGGCAATGACCCCTGCCTGACCTATGCCGCCACGCGAACGTCTCTCGGCGAACATATGGGCATCGGGTGTGGTGACCGCTGCGTGGCCCAACCACAGTTGGGGGCTTTGCCATCCGTCCGCTTCCCGTGGTTTCAAGGCAGTGCGGAAAAGCGTCCACTGAATGCCATAGTCGCGCCCGTCTTCTCCCGAGAGCGTGGCGGTGACGTACCACCATTCGATGCGAAACGAAGGATGCGCGCCGTGATCGGCGGGAAACGAAAGCTTATACCCACGTCGGGGAGTCTCAAAACCTTCTGCGGTCGCGCCTAGACCTGCAAAACCCTGTGCCAAGACAGGCCAAGGTAGGAGCAGACACAAGACAAGCACTTTAACGTTCATTTGCAAAGACTTTCAACAGATCGGATGGTGGCAGGCGATAAAGTCTGAGCGCGGGGATAACAGCAGCCAATGCAGCGGCCAACAGGGCCATCATCGAAAGCAAGAGCCAATCTGAGGGAAAAAGATACATTGGCAATCTCCAACCAAATGCCTCGACATTGATCACTGTAAGCAGGATCCATGCCAAAAGCAGACCCAAAGGAAGTGCCAGTATGGCCGTCAAGGCAGCAAGAACGACGCTTCGGATCAGTTCCAATCCGGCCAGGTTCTGGCGAGACAGGCCCAATGCCCAAACTGGCGCAACTTGCGGCAGGCGTTGCCCCCAAAGTGTCAACAAGCTTGTCAGGATTGCGAACCCCGCGACGCCGAGGGTAAGGATATTGAGTGCAGCCGTTACGACAAACGTCTTCTCAAAGATTGCGCGGGATTGCTCCTTTAAGGCGGCCTGATGGATAACCGAAGTGTCAGGCAGATCGAACTGTGTGCGAATACTCCGTGCCAACTCGGTAGCGAGTTCAGGAGCGATACGGACGCCAAAACGCCGGTTCGGGGCGTTGGGAAAGCGTTCTTCAAACCGTTCCATAGAGATGATCGCCTGACCGGTCGGGTTGCCATAATCCGAATATACCCCTGCGACTGTTGGAGCCCAGTCAGGGGCGAGTATCAGTGTATCTCCGGGCCAAAGGTTGCCGCGCCGCGCAAGTTGTTCGTTTACCAGTACACCTGTTCCTGTGGCCACCTTGTCCCAAACATCGCGATCAGCAGAAATAAGAGGCCATTTCTGCCGGTATGTCGGGTGATCGATGATGCCATAAAGAAACAGCGGCCCTGTCTCGTGCCGCAACTCGAACCGGCGGATGGGCAGAACCGCATCGGCCCGTGTTGCAAGCCACTCGCCAAGTTCCTGGCCTTGGTTGTCATCCAGAGCAGTTACATACAATTCTGAGGTCAACCGTTGATCCAGCCAGCCGTCGAACGTCAAGCGAAAGCTCGACACCATCGTTCCGACGCCGATATTGGCAGCCAGTGCCAGCAACAGAGCCATCAGCGCCAGCGCCAACCCCGGCAGTTGCGCCTGCAAATCTGCCCAAACCCATTGAGTGATCGGCGTCTTGGCAGTGCGCGCGCATAAAACCAGGACGCGCGACAACGCAAACGGAAGCATCAGCGCAACGCCCAACAGCAAACCAGCCAACAGCACGAATCCTGCCCAAAGGCCATCAAACAGGACAACAGGGGCCACTCCGGCGGCAACCAACGCAGCACCGATAACAGCGCTTCGCGTTTGCGCGTTGCCCGCCCCACGCCAAGCTTGCTCGCCGGAGGCGCTTAGTAGCGGCAATCGTGCCAACTTCCATAATCCCTGAGCGCTTGCAACCAATGTCCCACCAACAGCCATGCTGATCCCCGAGACAACCCATTCGGGACGCAGTGACATCTGCCCTTCAACCGGCGCGTCGTACAATCCACGCAATGTCGCCGCGACATCCGGCAGAAGTGCACCCGCAAGCCAGTATCCAAGGACCAGGCCCAATCCGCCGCCAGCTAGTGACAGTAATAAAAGCTCGCTTGCGACGAGCCCGGTGATCAACTCCAACGGAACACCCAGCGCGCGCAGAGTGCGGATCATGCCACGCCTTTGCGACAGGGCAAGGCCAATGGTGCCGTGAACGATGAACAAACCCACTGCAAAGGATAAAAGACCAAATGCGGTCAGATTCAGGTGAAAACTTTCGGTCAGTTGCGCGGTATCGGTACCTGGGCCGCTGCTGATCCGTTCCAGGTCAGGTGCCAGTTCACTCAACGGCTGCAATCCCATTGGCTGATCGGGCAGGATGACCAATCGCGAGATCTCGTTCACCTTGTTTAGAATCTTTTCGGCGACACCGATATCGGTCAGGATTAGGTCGGGCGGAACTGCCTCGCTGGGGTATACCGGTGGCAGGTGAGGCTGGCGGTTAAGCATTTCAACAATATCAGGGCGCACGAACAACAAGCCAGGTTCTGTCAGCGCTTCAGCCGGGGTTCCAATGGCAGCGTTTTGTTCCGCCTCTTCAATTGCCGCCAGAGCGGGGTAAGAGACAAGGTCGGCGCCCATCACTCTGAAATAGCGATCTTCGACACGCAGATTGCCGTCGAGAACAGCCGCAAGCTGCCAGCCCGCCCGCCGTAATTCGACATAGCGCGAAAGGGGGATAGAGCCGTTCGGCGCACGAAGTTCTTCGAATTGACCCAATGCGAGTTGCCGGTTCGCCGTGGCATAGCTTGCCCGCGCTTCGGCGTTGATGGCCTGAACCGCCGACCAAAGCGCTGTTGCCAGCGCGACACCGAATAGAAGTGTCAGCAATTGCAACTTGTGTCGCCGCCAATGCGACCAAAGCGCCGGGATCGTGGCCCTTATCATTGAAGTTGGCCACCGGCGAGATGCGCGCGCCGGTCCAGTCGTCCGGCAATGCTTGGCGAGTGGGTGGCCAAAAGCAGTGCTGTACCCGTATCGCGAACAAGCTGCAGCATCAGGTCCAGAACGTTCTCGCTGGCGGTTTCGTCCAGATTTCCCGTAGGCTCGTCCGCAAGCAGTAGTTTGGGTCGCGCCGCAAGGGCACGCCCGATCGCCACCCGCTGCTGTTGACCACCCGACAACTGCTCGGGATAACGCTGCGGCAGGTTGGTAAGGCCAAGCCGCTCTGTCAGCTCAGCCAGCCACGTTTTATCCAACCGGTCAGAAAGCCGGGCTTGGAATGACAAATTCTGTTCGACGGTCAGCGACGGAATGAGGTTGAATTGCTGAAACACCAAGGCCACGGTATTGCGGCGCATCTGCGCGCGTCCACGGTCTGACAACGACGAAAGGGGGATCCCCGCCAAGGTAATTTCGCCACTATCGAGTTTGTCCAGCGTGGCCACCAGGTTCAGTATAGTGCTCTTCCCGCTTCCGCTTTCACCGGTCAAGGCAAGGGTCTGACCTGCATCCATTTGAAACGAAACATCTTGCAGAACAGGGCGCCCGCCGGGGTAGGACTTTCTTACCTTGTCTACATTTAGCAGCATCATCGCTCCGTTTTCGTGTTGGTTGAGAATGTGTTCCTCGGCAACCGCATGTCCAGCGTTGATCCCGCCTTTGAACAATTCGCCGCAACATGACCATTGATGCAAGTGTCGGCCAGGGGTTGTTCCTCTATCAACGCCGGGTCATTCTTGAACTGAGTTTGACCAGGTAGCGAGGAGACCAAGCATGACATTGTCGCAACAAATTTTGTGGGGCAGTGTCTATCTGATGATTTGCTTCCTCATCGAGATCGGCCTTTTGACCTGGTGCACGGTTCTGATCCGAAGCGTGCACGAAAAATGTTGCAATCGCGGATTGGTCGTGCGAACCGCCGCGCCGATCGTGGTTGCATTGGCCACCATCGTCGCGATTCACACAATTCAGGTCTGGATCTGGGCCATTGTCTGGGTTTGGAGCGATATCCTCCCAGACTGGAACACCGCTCTCTACTTTTCATTGGTCACCTTCACCACCCTGGGCTATGGCGACATTGTGCTGGGCGAAGAGCTGAGGATTTTCGGGTCCTTTGCAGCGGTGACAGGATTGCTGGCTTTTGGGTTGTCTACCGCGTTCCTCGTGGCCCTCATGACCCGGTTGTTCGAGGACCGGTTCCTGTCTTAGAGGATTGGTGCGAAAAGGCGGGCAATCGGTGCCCCGTACCGGATATAAATCGGTTGATCCTCCAGCCTTTTTGTCAATTCATAACTGGAATTGAAATCGTCTTTCAGCATCTCGGCGATAGAGTGTGCGGCACGGTGATCAAAAAACAGGGCCATTGCTTCGAAATTCAACCTGAATGACCGGTTGTCGAGATTTGTCGTACCGACCGCGGCCAAAGTATCATCGACCACGAATACCTTTTGATGCATAAAACCGTCGTCATACCGAAAGATGCGTACGCCACACTCGCGGATCTCATCGAAATAGGCGAATGCGGCAAGCCAGGGAATCCTGTGGTCGGCCACTTCGGGAACCAGAATGCGCACATCGACACCTCGCATGGCCGCATGTTTGAGCGCGGTCATGATGTCGATATCGGGAACGAAGTACGGCGAGGCAATCCACAGCCGTTCACGTGCTTCAGTGATTGCTGCGAAGAACATCATCGCACCGGTCTCGGTGCGGTCGCCGGGGCCGGTCGCCACGATCAGCGCATTCATGTCCTCGGGTGCGGCAGGGGTCGCCCATGTTAACAGATCGATCAGGTCTTCGTTTCGCGCCCAGTGCCAATCCTCGGCAAAAACCAACTGCAATTGCAGGGCTATGGGGCCGCGGACACGCAGATGAGTATCCCGCCAAGGGCCGAAATCGGTCTCTTGCCCCAGATATTCCACACCCACATTGTGGCCGCCAATGAACCCTGTGTGGCCATCAATCACGACGGTTTTGCGATGGTTGCGATAATTGAGCTGAAACCGGAAATTCGGTCCGCGTTGGTCGCGCGGATCAGCAACGTCGATCCCTGCCTTTCGAAGCTTGTCGAAATATCTGCGGGGCAGGCCATAACTTCCGACAGCATCCGTCAGGAAACGGACATGCACCCCCCGCCGGTGCGCAGCGATCAGTTTTTCCTGCAACTCCAGCCCAAGCTCGTCGTCTCTCACGATATAGAACTGAATCAGAACGTATTTTTCTGCGGCGTCGATCGCCTTGAAGATTGCCTGAAAGGTATCTTCCCCGTCAATCAACAGATCGGCGCCATTGCCGCGGGACACCGGCATATGGGCCAGGTCCTCGAAGGGTCGAGGGTTGATGGACATTTCCTTGGGGTCGGGGCTGCTCGCCTCGGCAAAGGCCTTGAGGCCGGCGACAACCCGTTCACTTTCGCGGCGAGCAATGCGGTAGCCCCGAAACCGGTGATGTCCCAGAAACATGTAAAGTGGCAAGCCGGCGAACGGGAAGGACAGAAGGAAAACCACCCAACCCACCGCGCCTTGTGGCGTTCGTGCGGTTTGTGCTGCGCGCACAGCGCAATATACGGCCAAGGCGTAAGCCGCAAAAACGGTGGCAGAGACGATGGCGGTCCACATTGTAATCCGGTCGTTTCAGTAACTTAACAAGGTCAGTGTATTCCTGATCAAGGTCTGAGGCCACAGCAATGATTTTTGAGCCTGAGAGGTTTGTCCGCATGTTTGCCCAGTTTGCAAGTGAAACTCAAAGCCTGCTTCGCAACTCTGCTACCGTTGCCCGAATTGTTTCGCGTATGGGGCCGAAACGCGGCTTATCGCGCAAAGTCGTGCACCAGCTTTCCGGGGGACTGCGCCCCGCCGCCCGTCGCCATGTCAACGCCTGCAGGACCGAAACAGCAGGTTGGGGGAGGCGGTCGGGCACTTCATACCCCGAAAGCGTCGCCCAGACACCTGTCCACAACCTTGCGACCGACCATGGGTTGTAACCGCCGCCGCCAAGAACAAGTAGGCGATCGGTTAAATCGTTCAGTGCAGTTACGGATCGCCAGTGCGAATTATTGGACAGGGTAAGCCGCGACAGCGGGTCCTCGAATACGGCATCCGCCCCGCACTGCAATACAATTGCATTCGGTTTGAAAGCCGAAATTGCCGGTAGGATCAGGTTGTCTAGGACCAAAGAAAACTCGTCATCGTTAAAACCTTTTGGTACAGGCAAGTTAAATGCTGTGCCGCCGGTATCATCGTTGAGACCGCCGGTGAATGGCCAGCGCCTTTCTTCGTGAACCGAAATAAGCCGGACTTTTTCGGAACCGGCAAAAGCGTCTTGAACTCCGTCACAGTGATGTGCATCGATGTCAACGTAAGCGATGCGTTCCAATCCTGTAGCCAATAACCTCAGGATCGCAAGAACCGGATCGTTGAGATAGCAAAAGCCTCCAGCCCGGTCGGGAAATCCATGATGGGTGCCGCCTGCCGGATTGAAGACGGCGCCTCTCTCAGCGATCAGTTCCGCCCCCAGCATCGACCCACCGGCAGCCGTGGCGGGGCGCCGGTACATCTCGGGAAAGACCGGGTTCGACATTGTGCCCAATGCATGGCGTTTACGTACGTTGTCGCTGACATATTGCTGGCGTTCCGCATCTTGCAGCGCGGCAATATATTCCGGCGTGTGAAACAGGGTAAGCGCGGCGGGTTTTGCCCTCGGGCTCGTCAAGTATTGCGCTTGGGGCAACCACCCCAAGACCCGGCACAAGTCTATGGCCGTCGACACTCTCGGGATGGCCAGCGGGTGGTTTCGTCCATAGGTCGAGTGGCGATAAATTTCCGCCCCTATGAACAGAGAGTCATTCACCGTCGGGGCCGTTATCAACCAATTGACCATCCAGCGACATTAGGATCGCAACAGGCCGCAGCGAAGGTACATGACTAAAGACGATCAGGATGCAGACCGTTAGCGGAACACTCAGAAATGCCCCGATCAGCCCCCAAACCGTTGTCCAGAATGTCAGTGCCAGAATGACCAGAAATGTTGACATGTTCAGTGATCGACCCAGCATTGCCGGGTCCAGGAAATTGCCGATCAGGAACTGCAGTGTTCCGCACCCGAACACGATGATCAGAAACGGTGTGACGGATTCGAACTGCACCAGCGAGGCCAGCGCCGGAAAGATCACCGCGATGATCGAGCCAATTGACGGAATGAAGTTCAGTGCAAAGGTTAAAACGGCCCATGTCTCCGCGTACTCCAACTTGAGAACCTTGAATACCGCATAGCTGATCAGGGCGGTCACGGCGCTGATGAAGGTCTTGACACCCAGGTATTTCTGTAAACTCAAGGAAATCGCATCCATGACCGAAGCCATGTCATCACCAAGCTTTGGGCTTCCAGCCGCAAGTCGGATCTTTTTGCGAAAGGCTAACCGCTCGGCCATCAGGAAGGCGACATAAAGGCTGATCAGAAAGAACTGGTTCAACAGCGAGGTCGCGCTGCCCAGCGCCGTACGGGCCACCAGCGCCATGTCGATGTTGATCAAGTTGTCCCGCACGAAATTTGTCACATCGTTGCCGACGAAACCGGTGATCCGACCGACAGCCACATCAAACTGGTTTTCGTACGTGCCCAGAGTGCGCGCGAACTGTGTGGCCTGGCTGCCAAGGACGTAGACGATTAGGAACAATCCTGCCAGGACGACGGTGATGCCTGAAAGATTTGCCAGCCATACCGGAATGTGAACCCAGGAAACAACTCTGTCGCTGACTGCGATGATCAGGACGTTTACCAACAAAGCCAGCGCCAACGGGATCAGAAACGCCGATCCCGCGTAAAGTGCGAAGACGATCAGCGTCAGGACGATCAGCGTGTCCCTAACCGCAGGCAGGCTGAACCGTATGGACGAAAGGGTGTTGTCGTGTTTGTCCGTCATGTAACTGAAACCCTTGTCGGCCCACTGTTTTGCCCATTCTAAGGGATGTTGCCCATTCTGATACCAGAGTGCAACGTTCCGGATGCCTTGGCAGGGCTGGCAATTCCGGGGTTCAGGCCGCGTGAAAGCCGGGCTAGGGTTTGGTTATGACGGTTTCCTCGAATCTCGCCATCCCACGGCCTGTGCGCGCCCTATGGCTCGCCGGCAAGAGATTTGTCGCAAAGAATGGCTTTGTCATGAGCAGTCATGTTGCGATGTCGCTAATGATGGCGCTGTTTCCGTTTGTGCTGTTCACCGTTGCCCTCGCCGGGAGCCTTTCACAGAATTATATGACCGACGAGTTGATCGAGTTGATGTTCGGGGTCTGGCCCAAGGAGGTGGCTGATCCGATCGAAGCGGAGCTACGCGCCGTGTTGCGCGGCGCAAGCTCGGGTGTCATGACCATTGGCGGCGTTTTGACCGTCTATTTTGCGTCAAACGGCGTAAATGCCGTGCGTATCGCGCTGACGCAAGCCTATCACGATGTGGATACGCGCGCGTTTTGGAAATCACGTCTGTTATGCGTGGCACTGGTTATCGGGGGAGGAGCGGCTGTTCTGAGTGCTGCAGCCTTTGAGGTCGTTTTGCCCGCCTACACCAAGCTGGTGACCGAGCGATTGCCGGGCGAAGCGGTGGAATGGCTGTCCGTCGACCGGCTTGGCTGGATTTTCACCGTTGCGATGCCGGTCGGCATGGTACTCGCCTTTCATGCTTTGTTGCCACCTCACCGCCACAGCTTGATGCAAATCCTGCCCGGAGTGGGGCTGACAATTTTGCTCTGGGCGGCAGGCGGTTGGGGGTTTTCCTTTTATGTCGCGCAGTTCGCCACCTACAGCGCGACTTATGCGGGACTGGCCGGGGCTATGGCAGCATTGATTTTCCTGTACCTTTGCGCTGCCATTCTAATCCTTGGCGCCGAATTCAATGGTGCCCTGATGGATCTGAGCGCTGCACCACGGCGTTAAGTGTGTTATCAGTTCCAAGCCCGAGATCAATGCGCCACATAGCCGTCACAAAAAGGACCTCAAAAAGCCAAATTAGTTTATCAAAAAGAATATGGGTCCGAGTGGACCTGGTTTGTTATTAGGTGATCCATGTTCGAGAAAGAACCTTTGGGCCGGCACGCCCAACTCTTTTCCCTACTCAGATACAATGACTTGTCGGAAAAACCTGAGGCACCATCGGCCGAAGATATGGTCAATGCGGTCAATCAATACCGGCCCAATAAGCCAGATTTAACGAAAAATTCACAAGATAACGACAAAAACCCGTTTCACGCAGTCTGATCGCTAACCGCGAAACCCTGTTGCCACGACAAACTTCTCGGAACTGTCCGAGCGGGAAGAAGGTGGTTTGACATTCGCGACCTTCTCGAACTTCTGCTTGAGCAATTTCTGCAGATCACCCTCGGCTCCACCAGCCAACACCTTGGCGACAAATGTGCCGCCTTCCTCGAGAACGTCGAACGCGAAATGAGCGGCAGTTTCACACAGTGCGATGATCCGCAAATGGTCGGTTTGCTTATGTCCGGACGAGGCGGCAGCCATGTCGGACATGACCACATCCGCTTTGCCGCCCAACCACTCCTTCACCTGTTCATCCGCATCATCGGCCATGAAATCCAATTGATGAATCTCGGCACCCGCGATCGGTTCAACTTCCTGTAGGTCAATACCCAGAACTGTCCCGATCTTTTTGCCGGATTTTTCGCCCAGTGCGTTTACGCGTTTGACGGCGACCTGACACCATCCGCCTGGCGCACAACCAAGGTCGACAACGCGCGCACCCGGTACAAGAAATCGGAACTTGTCGTCCAGTTCCAGGATTTTGAAGGCCGCGCGACCTCGGTATCCTTCGGCCTGCGCCCGTTTGACGTAGGGATCGTTCAACTGGCGCTGCAACCAGCGGGTTGAACTGAGCTTGCGCCCGCGTGCCGTCTTGACCTTGACCTTCAGATCGCGTTGGCCCCGGCCAGAGGTGTTCTTTCCGCTCGGCGTCTTTGCCATTTGACCGATCTCCTGAAACTGTCCGGTCAATATCGGCAAGACGCCCCTGTATCAAGTAAGGGGTGTGACTTTATCTACCAGCGCCAGATCTGACCAAGGTGTCGAAACGCCAAATCCGAGCCAACCGAGACAATTTAGTGCTTGAGAAAGAACTGCGCGGTTATTCTCATTTGGAGAGGTGAAAGATCGCAGCAACTCCAGGGCATCTGCAGCTTGATCTTTCGGTACGCAAATCGGAACACCTCCAAATGACAGCGCATAGTGCGGTAGTAATACCGTGGTATGAAAGCCGGGGCAAAAAACATCAAACCCGGCGGCTTCCAATACGCAAATCGTAGTCGCAACGGTCGCCATACGATAGGCGCTGGCTACACGCACGAGTTTCATAGTTGTTTCTTAGAACGGCCCATCTTCCAGCACGCCATCCGCGCTCATCTGTGCATAAAGCAGCCCTTCCCGCAGTCCACGATCTGCGACCGACAGCCGGTCAGTGGGCCAACAGCGCAACAACGCCTGCAAAATGGCCGAACCCGACATGATCAGCGCCTGCCGGTCCTCGCCAATGCGGGGATCGCGGCGGCGACCTTCCGGACCGAGATCAAGGTAGCCGCGAATGACCTTGTCGATTTGATCCGATGTCATACGAAGGCCATCCACCTTAGTTCGGTCATATCGCTTGAGGCCAAGATGCGAAGCCGCAACCGTCGTCACGGTTCCGCTGGTTCCGACGATCTGAAACCCCGCCCGCGCTTGTACGTCTTTGTAAGGGGCAAAATCGGCGAGGTTTTCTTCAAAAAACCAGCTCATCAGCGCAAAACGGGCGGCGTCGTCCTCAACATCGTGAAACTGGTCGCGCAGGGTGGCGACACCCAGCGGCACGCTGATCCAATCCACTACCTTGGCGGCGGGAAAGGGGCTTTCGGGTGGATGAAATCCAGCATGCAGTCTCATGATCGCCGCAGGCCGGTCGCGGCGTGGAACCGAAGAGATATCGATCCAGACCAACTCGGTTGATCCGCCTCCGATATCGACCACCAAAAGTTGCTCAGTCTTGGTCGACACCAGCGGCGCGCAGGAGATCACGGCGAGCCGGGCTTCCTCCTCGGGTTGGATGATTTCAAGTGTCAATCCGGTCTCGCGCTTGACTTGACGGATGAATTCCCGCGAGTTCTTGGCACGACGGCAGGCTTCGGTCGCCACCAACCGCATCCGGTTGACCTTGTTGCGTTTGAGCTTTTGCTGGCAGATGCGAAGGGCCTGAACCGTGCGGGACATCGATGAACGCGACAACCTACCTGTCCGTTCCAGCCCGGCGCCCAGTTGAACAGACTTTGAGAAACTGTCCACCACATGAAAACCGCTGCCCTTGGGTTGGGCAATCAGCATGCGGCAACTATTTGTACCCAGATCCAGCGCGGCATACAGCGCATCAGGATCGGGCCTGCTAGGCGCGGGGCTTTCGACCGCTTTCGGGAACGCGCCCGCACCTTTGGGACGCTTGGGCGCCATGACTACACGCCCTCCGATTTCGAGTTACCTCGACCATATGGCGGGCCTTGGCGCGGCGCAAGCGGCTCATGAAGGTCATGAGAATTTTGATATGCGGCAGCGGTAGAATCCCTACAGGCTCCTACCGTATCCTTGGGTATGCGAAAAGGTCGCTGCAAATGCTGCAGGTGTCGAAATCCGACCGACTTTGGCGCAGATTGGAGTTTAGAACCGCCTCACCAGGTCAGGAGGAATCATTCGGTATGCCCGAAGTTACCATCGTTTATTGGCGCGACATCCCCGCCCAAGTCATCGTGGGGAAGGGGCGGCGCGGAGCTAAAAAGCAACTGGCCGAGCGCTTCGAGCAGGCGATCGACCGTGCCGCGATGAAGGTCGGAGCACAGGATACCGATGCCTATCTTGCGGAATGGCGCAAAGCCGCCCCGTTCGAGGTCGAAGGCGATCCGGTTGACGTTGCCGAGGCCGAGGCCAGGCGTCTGGAAGCTGAATACGATCAGGACCGGATCAAGACCCTGATTGCAAATGACGGTTGGGCATAAGCCCGAAACTCTTTATGGGAGGCCAAGATGGCTTTGCTGAACTTCAAGAAACGTGATGTGGCCGAGAAAGCCCCGGTAAACCCGACCGTCGAAGCCTTTTTGCAGGGCTATTCGATTGAGGTGATGCCGAGGACCGCTGAAAAGGTCGAGGATTTCCGCGCGCTGTTGCCCCAGGGCACTCGCGTCTATATCGCCCATATCGAGGGTACTCCGATTGCCGAAATGGTCAAGACCGCCAAAAGGATCGCGGCCGAAGGCTATCCGGTTATGCCCCACTTCCCGGCCCGCATCATCAAGGATGCGGCGACGCTGGAAAACTGGATTTCAATGTATCAGGGCGAGGCCGGCGTTGATCAGGCATTGTTGCTGGCTGGCGGTGTCGAAAAGCCCCATGGTGAATTCGACAGCTCGATGCAGTTGATGGAAACCGGCCTGTTTGACAAAGCTGGTTTCAAGCGCCTGCACGTTGCCGGACACCCCGAAGGAAACAAGGACATCGACCCCGACGGTTCACGCAAGAACGTCGACGCGGCGCTGCAGTGGAAACAGCAGTTCAGCGAGCGCACCGACGCCGAAATGGCGTTGGCGACCCAGTTCGCCTTTGACCCCAAGCCGATCATCGCCTGGGCAAACGCACTGAAAGAGGCAGGTGTCAACCTGCCGATCCACATCGGCATTGCAGGTCCCGCTAAGCTGCAAACGCTGATCAAGTTCGCCATCGCCTGCGGTGTTGGCCCGTCACTAAAGGTGCTTCAGAAGCGCGCCATGGACGTGTCCAAGCTGCTGCTGCCTTACGAGCCCAACGACGTGATCACCGCACTGGCCGAGCACAAGGCAGCCAATCCGGATTTCAACATCACCAACGTGCACTTCTTCCCGCTTGGCGGCATCAAGACCAACGCCAACTGGGCCATTGAAAACGGCGGCGCTTCGGCAAAGCCCGCAAACTCCTAAGGATCGGACATGACCCGTACAGTCGTAGAATCAAAAACAAAAACAGCCATCCTGGGTTTCGACGAACCGTTCTGCGTGATCGGTGAGCGGATCAACCCCACCGGCCGCAAGAAACTGGCTGCCGAACTGGAAGCGGGCGATTTTTCGACCGTTGAAAAAGACGCGCTGGCGCAAGTTGCCGCCGGGGCCACGGTGCTCGATATCAATGCGGGTGTGGTATACAACTCGAACCCCAACCCGAACGAGACGGAACCGCCGCTGATGACCCGGATCGTCGAGCTGGTTCAGGGCCTGGTCGACGTTCCGCTCTGCATCGACTCGTCGGTGCCCGGCGCGCTAGAGGCCGGGCTTGCGGCCGCCGAAGGCCGTCCGTTGCTGAACTCGGTCACGGGCGAGGAAGAGCGTCTGGAACTGGTTCTGCCACTGGTCAAGAAATACAACGTGCCGGTTGTTGCGATCTCCAACGACGACACCGGTATCTCGGAAAACCCGGACGTGCGTTTCGACGTGGCCAAGAAGATCGTTCAGCGTGCCGCGGATTTCGGCATTCCTGCACACGACATCGTCGTGGACCCGCTGGTCATGCCAATCGGCGCGATGGCAACCGCAGGCCAACAGGTATTTGCACTGGTCCGCCGCCTGCGCGAAGAATTGGGCGTAAACACCACTTGTGGCGCCTCAAACATCTCGTTCGGTCTTCCCAACCGTCACGGCATCAACAATGCCTTCCTGCCGATGGCAATGGGTGCCGGCATGACCTCAGCGATCATGAACCCGGTCGCATTGCCAATTACGCAAAAGGCAATTGCCGCCAAGAAAGAAGAAGTTGCCGCCGCCGGCATCATCCTTCCCGAAGGCATGGATGACGAAACCTTTGTCACGATGTTTGGCCTGGGTTCGACACTGCCGCGCGCGGGCAAGGAGATGGAGGCCATCCGCGCCGCAAATCTGCTGACCAACAACGACCCGCACGGTTCCGAATGGATCCGGTTCAACAAGGCGCCTGATGCTGCAGGTTCCGAAGGTGAAGGCCGTGGCCGTCGTGGTGGCGGTGGCCGCCGCCGCCGGGCATAATCCAAGTCAAGTTTGAAAAAGAAGGTCGGGCCATTTGCCCGGCCTTTTCGTTTGCTGTCACGAACTTTTGAAAAGCCTAGGTTGACGTTCCAGTACTGGATGTTGGCAAAAGCGAGGTGAATCAGCAAAAGCGGATACTTGGAATGAACAAAAACATGCTGGGCTTGACTGGCTTGCTCGTAGTCGGGGCAGGGGCCTTGTATTTTTCAATGTCTGGCGGAAAGCCTGCGGCGATTGGCGAGTCCTCAGGTGGAACCGTTGCGCTTGCGCAAGTGTCGGTACCCGCCGAACTCACCGAAATGGCCTTGGTGGGAAAAGTCGCCTTCGAAGCCAAATGCGCTATGTGCCATGGCGTGAATGCTGCAGGCGTTGATGGATCGGGACCGCCACTGGTTCACAAGATCTATGAACCCGGCCACCATTCCGACCAGGCTTTCTTGGTGGCTGTCGCGAACGGCGTCCGCTCGCATCATTGGCGGTTTGGAAACATGCCTCCGGTCGATGGCCTGACGCGCGGTGACGTCAAAGGGATCGTTTCCTATGTTAGGGAACTGCAACGGGAAAACGGTATCTGATCACGGCGGAAATACTGACGAGCCGGAAGATGAATTTGAAAGGGAGAAACAATGAAACGGGTTTTGCTGTTACCTGCTCTGGCGGCTCTAATTGGCTGGCAAGCCGGTGAAACAAATGCGGGCGGTTCGCATTCGGGCGGACATGGGCACGGTGGCCACCACGATGCAGTCAACATTGGGACGCCAGGAGATGCGGCTGACGTCGACCGTACAGTCAATATCGCGATGAGTGAAATGAGGTTCGAACCCAATAACCTTTCGATCAAATCCGGCGAAACCGTTCGGTTTGTTGTCACCAACACCGGCGAATTTGTGCATGAATTCAACATTGGGACGGCCGCGATGCACCAGGCCCATATGTCGGAAATGCTGGAAATGATGGAAACAGGCGCCTTGGAGGCAGACAGGATCAATCACGACGTGATGCGTACAACCGGCATGGCCCATGACGACGGGAACAGCCTTTTATTGGAACCGGGTGAGACAGCAGAACTGATCTGGACTTTTTCCGGTGATGCCGATCTGGAACTGTCCTGCAACGTACCGGGCCACCGGGAAGGCGGCATGCGCGGTACCCTCAAAATGGGACACCACGACCATTCGTAACGGCCGGTGCCGCGGAAATCAGGATTGGGTCGCGAATTGCAAAAGTCTGTCGTGCAAACAATCCTACCCGTGTCCCTGCTGGGCATTCTCGCGCTGGTGGGGATATTCCTGGTTTTTCTGCTGGATGCGAAACGAGCGCCGACAGGCGACATCGCGAAGGGCGCACCGCTTTACGCCGAGTTCTGTGCCTCGTGTCACGGGGCGAATTTGAAAGGCGAGGCAGACTGGCAGACACCCAACGATGATGGGAGCCTGCGTGCGCCCCCCCACGACCACACAGGTCATACGTGGCACCACGGCGATGGGATGCTGTTCGACTATGTCAAAAAGGGTGGACAGGCGATCTTGAAAGAAATGGGCATCGAAGGGGTGAAAAGTGCAATGCCGGGTTTTGGCGATACGCTGACGGATACCGACATAGCGAACGTTCTGATGTTCATCAAATCTAACTGGCCGGACAAGGAACGCGACTACCAAAAACTCCGTACACAAGAAGAGGAACTTTCGACCTCTGACAAGTGAGGTTCTTTCCTCTACGCCGTAATGACAGGGTTTTTGTCCGCGGCGCTATTGACCTTCCAGTAACTGGAACTCTTATCTGTTTCACCAGCAAAGCCACTGGTGATGAATATGACTCGAAACATTCGCCTCCGAATAAACGGAATGAATTGCGCGTCGTGCGTCAGGCGCGTCGAAAATGCCCTGACTGAGCTTCCCGGCGTTCATTCCGCCTCGATCAATCTCGCAAACGCTTCGGCGCAGGTCGAATATGACGATGCCGTGTTTGTCGGTGATCTGGTGGCCGGCTTGAACAGCGCTGGTTATCCGGCAATAACGGACGAAACCACGTTAGAAATCAGCGGCATGTCCTGCGCTTCCTGCGTCGGGCGTGTAGAAAGCGCCTTGAAGGCCGGCGACGGTATATTGGATGCGTCGGTCAATCTTGCCAACGAAACCGCAACCATTCGCTACGCGGTCGGGGCGACGACTCCGGCGGCAATCGCAAAAATCTCCTCGTCCGCCGGATACCCGGCGTCAGTACGCACGGGCCAAACTGCTGCAGCCGATCAGCAAAAACAGGATGAAATCCGGATATTGGCGCGGCGCACCTTGCTGGCAGCCGTCCTCGCCTTGCCTGTTTTCCTGATCGAGATGGGAAGCCACATTATTCCCGGTCTACATCACCTGATTGCAAATACGATCGGACATCAGAACAGCTACTACCTGCAGTTCTTGTTGACATCCATGGTGTTGTTTGGCCCCGGCTTTCAGTTTTATGCCAAAGGCTTCCCGGCGCTTGTTAGACGCGCTCCCGACATGAATTCTCTGGTCGCGCTGGGAACATCGGCGGCTTATGGTTTTTCTGTCGTGGCGACCTTTGCTCCGGGTATACTTCCCAGAGGAACCGCAAACGTCTATTTCGAATCCGCTGCAGTAATCGTGGTTCTGATCCTCTTTGGCCGGTTTCTCGAAGCGCGCGCAAAAGGTCGGACCGGTGACGCAATACGCAAGCTGGTTGGCCTACAGCCCAAAACCGCACTGGTCGAAGAGAACGGTGAAGCAGTCGAGCGCGCTATCGAGGATATTGGCGTCGGGGACGTGATCCGTGTTCGTCCTGGTGAAAAAATCGCTGTGGATGGGCATGTGTTGACGGGTTCGTCCTATGTTGACGAAAGCATGATTTCCGGTGAGCCGGCGCCGGTCGAAAAGAAGAAGGGAACGATGGTTGTCGCCGGCACCGTGAACGGCAATGGCACCTTGACATTTCGGGCCGAGAAAGTCGGCTCGGACACTATGCTTGCTCAAATCATCAATCTGGTGCAACAGGCGCAAGGGGCAAAACTGCCCATTCAGAGCGCGGTGGACAGGATAACCGCCTGGTTCGTTCCCGCAGTTTTGGCCGCTGCGGCCCTGACAGTCACGGTCTGGCTGTTATTCGGACCCGATCCGGCGCTAAGCCTGGCCCTTGTGACCGGTGTCGCGGTGCTGATCATCGCCTGTCCCTGTGCGATGGGGCTGGCCACGCCGACCTCGATCATGGTCGGGACCGGACGAGCTGCAGAAATGGGCGTCCTGTTCCGCCGGGGCGACGCGCTACAACTTCTCAAGGATGTCGGCATTGTGGCCTTTGACAAGACCGGAACATTGACCCAGGGCCGCCCGGAACTGACCGACCTGATAACGGCACAAGGGTTCTCAGAACACGAGATTCTGGGCCTTGTCGCCTCGGTCGAGGCCAAGTCGGAGCATCCCATCGCCGAAGCCATTGTGCGCGCGGCCAAAACACAAAAAGCCCCCATGACGGCCATGGACAGCTTCACGGCGATCCCGGGCTATGGCGTTCGCGCCTGTGTCAAAGGGCACGATGTTCTTGTCGGTGCCGATCGCCTCATGTCACGCGAAAACGTGGATCTCGGGACTCTGGCCGACTTGCGTTCGGATCTTGCCAGCAAGGGAAAATCCCCTTTCTACGCTGCAGTCGATGGCCGTATTGCTGCCGTTCTGGCAGTGGCCGACCCGATCAAATCGACAACACCAGATGTTCTTCGCTCCCTTCACGCAATGGGGTTGAAGACCGCCATGATCACCGGTGACAACGCGGGTACCGCTCAGGCCATAGCCGATGTTCTGGGCATCGATCACGTGGTGGCCGAGGTTTTGCCAGAAGGAAAGGTGGCTGCACTGGAAGGTTTGAGAACCAGTGGCGACAAACTGGCGTTCATTGGTGACGGGATCAACGATGCCCCCGCGCTGGCCGCGGCCGACGTGGGCATCGCGGTTGGAACTGGCACCGATGTGGCAATCGAAGCTGCTGACGTTGTGCTGATTTCCGGCGATTTGATCGGTTCGGTCAACGCCTTCGACATAAGCCGGAAAACCATGCGTAACATCCATCAGAACCTGTTCTGGGCCTTTGGGTATAACGTCGTGCTGATCCCCGTGGCCGCAGGTATTCTCTACCCCTTTGGTGGACCGCTCTTGTCGCCGATGTTGGCCGCTGGCGCGATGGCTCTGTCCAGTGTCTTTGTTCTGTCCAACGCATTGCGGCTCAGATGGGTTCGACCTGCGACGGGCAGGGGTGCCGCAACCGAAAAGAACGGCAAGACGGCGTTACACGCCGCACCAGCGGAATAACGAGGAGAGACCATGAATATCGGTGATGTTGCGACCCGCTCCGGGCTTCCGGCAAAAACGATCCGCTACTACGAAGACATCGGGCTGATTTCTCCTAAGCGCGGACAAAACGGATACCGCCGTTTTTGCGAGACGGACCTTCACAAACTCGCGTTCATCGGCCGTGCCCGGTCTTTGGGCTTCACCATCGAGAACTGTCGCCACCTGCTGGCGCTTTACGAGGACAAGGACCGCGCCAGCGCAGATGTAAAACGAATTGCCAAGCGCAACCTGAAAGAGATTGCCGAAAAGATCGCGGGCCTGAAAGCGATGGAGGCTACTCTCTCGCATCTGATCGCCGAATGCGCCGGCGATGACCGCCCTGATTGCCCAATTCTCGAAGACCTAGGGCGAAGCCCATCTAAATTGTTCGAGTGAGCGCTTGAGCGAAGTCATGGAAAGAAGCCGAGAAGCCGGAGTATTGGGCAACAGGTACCCGGCAAGAGAACCCCGAAAGGCCGATTATCCGGAAAGGACCCGACATGACAACAATGAACCGCCGTGCTTTTGTTGCCGGAATTTGTGTTTTTCCAATTGCCCATGCAGGTCAGGCGCTGGCTCTGGCCCCAACGACCGTGCACGTTCTGAAGGACCCCAATTGCGGCTGTTGCGGCGCGTGGATCGGGATCATGAAACGGGAAGGTTTCTCGGTAAGCGTCGAAGACGCGTCATGGGACGACCTTTATGCATACAAGATCGCGAACGGCATCCCTGATCAGATGACGTCCTGCCACACTGCGACTGTTGATGGGTATGTGATCGAAGGGCACGTACCGCCCGAAGATATCCGGCGACTCCTTGCTGACCGCCCCGACGCCATCGGTCTTTCGGTTCCGGGAATGCCCTACGGCTCGCCAGGAATGGGGCCTGAAGGTGAGCGTGAAGCCTATGATGTGTATCTGGTCCACCGTGACGGGCGCACGCAAATCTTCACCAGCTACCCCGCAGCCTGAGGCTTTCACAAATACCAGAACATGCGGAGTGGCCGTCCTCGCGGCCGCTTTCGGGATACCCGGAAACGCAGTGCGCCTCTAGTCCAGCCAACAATTCAACGAATATCGCAAAATGGCGGAGAGACAGGGATTCGAACCCTGGGTGGGCTTGCACCCACAACGGTTTTCGAGACCGCCCCGTTCGACCACTCCGGCACCTCTCCGCGGGGGTCTGTGAGGGGGGGATTTAGTAGTGATCGCGCAGGGGTGCAAGCGGAAATTTCTGCTTTTTGGTCAGAGACGGTTTTTCCATTGCTCATGGTTGGATTTCACATAGGCTAGGAGGCATGAAATCAGTGCTTCGCCTTTGTGCCCCGTTGATGGTGTTTGTCGCCGTGTTGGCGATGACAACCCCAGTTTCCGTTCGTGCCGCTGATCGGGACAGGATCGAAGCATTCCTGACGACTACTGGATTCGACGTGGCGCTTAACAGCATCGCCCTTGCGTCATCATCGGCTCCCGAAATGCTTGGCGTCGACGCGGGTTCATTTGGGACCCAGTGGGAAGAACTCACCGAAGAAGTGTTCGACACCGGGATTATGCACGAGACCGCGGTGGAAATCCTGGAACAGACGCTTTCCAACGATGCACTCAACCACGCGGTCGAGTTTTATGCCTCGGATCTTGGGCAAAGGCTGGTCGAAGCAGAAAATGCATCGCACATGATAGAAGATGACGAGGTCAAAGAACTGGAAGGGCAAGCGATTGTTGCCGATCTGGTCAAGCAGGGCGCGCGGCGAGTGGAAAGCCTCAAGCGGATGAACCGCGCGATCGATACCAGCGACACCGCCTTGCGCGCACTGCAGGAAATCCAGCTCAGGTTCCTGTTGGCTGCCAGTGCCGCAGGCGTTATTGACCTGGCGCTCGATGCCGATGAGCTTCTGGCCATGCTGAAACGGAACGAAGGGGCCATGCGCAGCGCGCTGCAACTCTCCGCCTTGGCCGGAGCGGCTTATACCTACAAGGATTTCTCCGACACCGAAGTCGACATCTATGTCGAGGCGCTTGAACAACCGCTTATGCAGGAGGTGTATGAACTCCTGAATGCCGTGCAATACGAAATCATGGCAGGCCGGTTTGAGGTGTTGGCCGCGCGGATGGCGGATCTTCAACCTGCACAGGATATCTGATGCGTTTAATTGCAGCTCTGTTCTTTCTCCTGTCCTTCGTTTCTGCCGCTTGTGCCGCGGACGAAAACCTGGACAGGCTTGCCGAAGCCCTCAGGCTGAACGAGGTGGTCGAGATCCTTCGTGAAGAAGGGCTGGCATATGGTCAAAGCCTCGACGAAGAGATGCTCGGCGGCGAGGGTGGCTTGCCGTTTCAGCAACAGGTGAACAAGACCTATTCCATCGAGAAGATGGCCAACGATCTGAAAAACGCGCTGGGTCGCAACATGACGGCCGAGCATCTCGTGCAGGCGACCGTGTTCTTCGACAGTGATCTCGGCCAAAAAATCATCGCACTGGAGAATTCGGCCCGCCGCGCCTATCTTGATCCCGCCATCGAGGACTATGCGCGCTCAATCTATGAAGACCTGGACGACAATGATCCTCGGCTCCGGTTGATCCGTGAATATATCAGGGTAAATGATCTGATAGAGCAAAACGTGCGCGGTTCGTTCAGTTCGGATCTGCATTTTTTTCGCGGTTTTGCCGAAGGGCAGGATGCACCGGTAGATGACGGCGCCATATTGTCGGAATTGTTGGAACAGCAAGACGATGCGATAGAAGAGACAACCGTGTGGCTCTACGGATTCCTGTTGATGGCCTACCAGCCGCTCACCGACGCGCAAATTCGCGAAAACATCGCCTTTTCACAGACCAATGCTGGTCGCGCTCTGAACGAGGCTTTCTTTTCCGGGTTCGCGGACATGTATGATCGTATTTCCTTTGATCTGGGAATGGCCGTGGCACGCGCCATGATGGCAACAGAACTCTAGTTCTGAAATTCGGTTGACAATCATCTCAAATGCTCCGATAAGCGCGCATCCCGGCCGGATCGCCCGCGCCGGGTATCGTTATTATTTGGCCCGGGACAACTCCCCAAGGGTCTCAATCCGCCCGGCAAGGGCGCGCTGTTCGAGGTGGCAAGAGCCATGAACACCCAGGCAGCTGGGGACCACAGAACGCGGCAACGAAAAGGAAAGACGCATGTTTGCGGTCCTCAAGACTGGCGGCAAGCAGTACAAGGTTCAGGCGGGCGATGTGCTCCGCGTTGAGAAACTGGCTGCTGACGCAGGTGAAAAAGTTCAATTCAACGACGTTTTGATGCTGGGTGGTGACGCGCCGGTCGTCGGTGCGCCTTTTGTCGAAGGTGCAGCCGTTCAGGCCGAGGTGATCGAACAGGTCAAAGGTGACAAGGTCATCAATTTCGTCAAACGCCGTCGTAAGCACAGTTCCAAGCGAACCAAGGGCCATCGTCAAAAGCTGACTCTTGTCAAGATCATCGACATCCTCGCATCGGGCGCGGACAAATCGGGCGTCAAGGCCGCGACCGGTTCTGTGCCTGCAGGCGCCGCGGCGCCCGCAGCCAAGCCCGCCGGGAAAGCTGCGGCACCGGCCGCTACCGCTGCCGACGACCTGACTCAGCTGACTGGCGTAGGCCCCGCCGCCGCCAAGAAGCTGGCCGATGCTGGCATCGACAGCTTTGCTGCTCTGGCCGCCTTGTCGGACGAGCAGATTGCTGCTATCGAGACGGTCAAAGTGAAACCCGAATGGGTTGAGCAGGCCAAAGAGCTGGCTAAAGGCTAAGGAGAGAGAGAATGGCACATAAAAAAGCTGGCGGTTCCTCCCGTAACGGTCGCGACTCTGCAGGTCGTCGCCTTGGCGTGAAACTTTATGGCGGTCAGGCCGCCGTCGCAGGCAACATCATCGTGCGCCAGCGCGGCACCAAGTTCTGGCCGGGCGAAGGCGTCGGTATCGGCAAGGATCACACCATCTTTGCAACCGTCGACGGCGCCGTGAAGTTCCACAAGGGGCTCAAGAACCGCACCTTTATTTCGGTCCTGCCAGTGGCGGAGGCCGCAGAGTAAGCCGAGACCCAAGAAGGTTAAGAGAAAATTCATGGGGGACCGGCAGAACATGCCGGTCCCCTTTCTCGTTTTCACCAACTGTTGAAGAACAAACCCGATGCCTGTCGCAACGACCAGTTTCCTGATTTTTGCCGCCTCCCAGGTCGGCACACCGGGTCCGGCCAACATGGCCCTGCTCGGGACAGGTGCGCGCTATGGGTTTCGGGCGGCCTTGCCCTTTGTTGCGGGGGTGGTGGTGGGCAAACAGCTGATCATCTGGCCGGTCGGTTTCGGGCTAATGGAATTGGCAGGGCAGGCGCCGGGCGTTTTCACCGTGCTGAAATACGCCTCTGCAGCCTATATTTTCTGGCTTGCCTGGAAAATCGCCAATCTTAGGCTTGCTCCGGGTCAGGCACAGGATACCGCGCCCGGTTTCTGGGCCGGGTTGGTGGTTCATCCACTTAATCCCAAGGCCTGGGCGATGATCGTGGCCGGGTTTACCGGCTTTGTCGCTGTAGGAACGTCATCGTTCGAGGCCACGCTTACGATCGCTCTCTGCCTGTTGAGCTGCCAATTGCCGCTGCATCCGATCTGGACGCTTGCCGGGGATCGGATCGCCCATACGGTTGCAGGAACCGGGTCCGAGAAATATCTGATGAGGATGTTGGCGGGACTGACCGTCGCATCTGTCTTGTTTGTGTTGTTCGGAGGAGGAGCGCACATATGAAACTTGAAACAATAATAAATCAGCCGGTCATTGAAACCGAGCGGTTCGATCTGCGCCCGTTACGCCGGTCGGATATGGGGTTGATCGAGCACTATACCAGTGACGAGCGTGTGGCGCGCATGACAACCTCCATCCCGCACCCGGTACCGCCGGGTTCGGTCGAGGCGTTCGTCACCCGCGCCATGGCCGATGACCGCGCCGAAGACGTCTGGACGATGGACGCAACCAAGGATGGAGGGCCGGAACTGATCGGCCTGATCTCTCTTGAAAAGATGGATCGCAATCAGTCCGAGGTTGGATATTGGGTCGCGCCGATCTACTGGAACACAGGCGTCGCCTCTATGGCCGTCGAAGCGCTGGTTAATGAGAATCCGCTGGGCAACCGCACGATGTTTGCCAGCGTGTTTCAAGACAACCCCGCCTCGGCGCGTGTCTTGACACATTGCGGTTTCCAGTATCTAGGCGATGCCGAAACCTTTTCGCTGGCACGCAATGCGAATGTGCCCACTTGGACGTATAGCCGAAAACTCTGACATGTGCCCGATTGGGCCTTTGCACTAGGAAGACACTATGAAATTTCTCGATCTCGCAAAGGTCTATATCCGGTCCGGGGCCGGAGGCGGCGGTTGCGTCAGCTTCCGGCGCGAAAAGTTCATCGAGTTCGGCGGCCCGGATGGCGGTGACGGCGGCAAAGGAGGCTCTGTCTGGGTAGAAGCGGTCGAAGGGCTGAACACACTGATCGACTTTCGTTATCAACAGCATTTTTTTGCCAAGAACGGACAACCGGGGCGCGGCCGTCAACAAACCGGCAAGGATGGCGATGATATCGTTCTGCGCGTTCCGGTCGGCACCGAGATTCTGGATGAGGATCAGGAAACCGTTCTGGCTGACCTGACCGAAGTTGGTGAGCGCGTGCTTCTGGCACGCGGCGGGAATGGTGGGTTCGGTAACCTGCATTTCAAATCGGCCACCAATCAGGCGCCGCGTCGGGCAAACCCCGGACAAGACGGTATTGATCGCACGATCTGGCTGCGGCTCAAACTGATTGCCGACGTCGGGCTGCTGGGAATGCCGAATGCCGGCAAGTCGACGTTTTTGGCGGCAACATCGAACGCGCGCCCAAAGATCGCCGACTATCCCTTTACCACGCTGCACCCCAATCTCGGCGTTGTCGGTGTCGACAATGTGGAATTTGTCGTGGCCGACATCCCCGGCCTGATCGAAGGTGCGCATGAAGGGCGCGGTATTGGGGATCGGTTCCTGGGTCATGTCGAACGCTGCGCCGTTCTGTTGCATTTGGTTGATGGCACTTCGGAATCGGTGGCCGATGACTATCGCACGATTATTCATGAGCTCGAGGCTTATGGCGGTCATCTCGCTGAAAAGCCACGCATTACCGTGCTGAACAAGATCGATGCGCTGGACGAAGAAGAACTTGATCTGGCGAAAAGCGCGCTGGAAGAAGCCGTTGGCGGCCCTGTTATGACCATGTCAGGTGTCGCCCGCCAAGGCGTGACCGAGGTGCTGCGCGCGCTGCGCACGCAGATCGACGCCGACCGCTTGCGCCACAAACCCGCCGAGGAGGCGCAGCCTTGGCAACCCTGACGTCGGCCAAACGGATTGTCGTCAAGATCGGGTCGGCCTTGCTGGTCGACCGTTACACCGGGTTGCTGCGCGGCGATTGGCTGGTTTCCCTGGCCAGCGACGTGGCATGGCTCAAGGGGCAGGGCACGGACGTCATCCTTGTCTCGTCGGGGTCCATCGCACTTGGGCGCGGTGTTCTGAAACTTCCTGCAACAACCTTGCCTTTGGAACAGTCTCAAGCCGCTGCAGCCGTCGGGCAAATCCGTCTCGCCCGCGCTTATGAAGAGGCGCTGGATCCGCATGGCATCACCACGGCTCAGGTGTTGGTTACACTCGAAGACAGCGAAGATCGCCGTCGCTATCTGAATTCCCGCGCAACACTGGAAACACTTCTCAGCCTCGGGGCCGTTCCCATCGTGAACGAAAACGACACCGTGGCGACTGACGAAATCCGCTATGGCGATAACGACCGGCTGGCGGCGCAGATCGCCGTAACCGTCGGGGCCGATCAGTTGATCCTGTTGTCGGATGTGGACGGGTTCTATTCCGCCAATCCGAACCACGATCCATCTGCCCTGCGTTTCGACGTGATCGAAAAAATCACGCCCGAGATCGAGGCGATGGCAGGAGACGCAGGATCAGGTCTGTCCAAGGGCGGCATGAAGACCAAGTTGATGGCCGCAAAAATGGCCATTGCGGCGGGGTGCGATATGGCGATTACAGAAGGATCGCCCCTCAACCCTCTGACAACGTTGGAAAATGGAGCGAACTGCACTTGGTTCAAAGCGACACTTGATCCGCATGCGGCGCGAAAACGCTGGATTGCGGCGATGAAGCCGCGAGGCGAGATCATCGTGGATAGTGGCGCCGCCAGGGCACTGGCAAACGGCAAGAGCCTGTTGCCTGCCGGGATCGTCGAGGTTTGCGGCGATTTCGGCCGCGGTGATCCAGTTGCCATTCTGGATGCCGATGCCCGTTGGTTGGGTCAGGGACTCAGCCGCTATACGGCGCAAGAAGCGGACGCGATCAAGCGGCGTAAAACCTCGGAAATCGAAGGTATTCTTGGATATCCGGGTCGGGCGGCGCTTGTTCACCGGGACGATATGGCTCTCTGAAGCGCAGTTTTGTAAGATGTAGAAGAAAGGCCTTGGCTATGAAAGATCTGGACAACATACCCGCTGTGATGGCCGAGATCGGTGTCCGCGCCAAAGATGCCTCGAAAGAGCTTGCCTTTGCGACTGCCGAACGCAAACATGCCGCGCTGATTGCAGCGGCAGATGCTGTTTGGGCCAATCGCGACAAGATCATCAAGGCCAATCTGAAAGACCTGGAATTTGGGCGCGACAAGGGCCTGAACCCTGCGATGATGGACCGGCTGATGCTGGATGAGGCGCGCATTCAGGGGATGGTGGACGGGCTGCGCACGGTGGCCGATCAGGCCGATCCTGTTGGGGAAGTTCTGGCGGAATGGGAAATGCCGACCGGCCTGAACATCCAGCGCGTGCGCACGCCCTTGGGGGTGATCGGCGTGATTTATGAAAGCCGCCCGAACGTTACCGCGGATGCCGGCGCGCTGTGCCTGAAATCCGGCAACGCGGTGATATTGCGCGGAGGGTCCGAAAGCTTCCACTCGTCGGGGGCGATTCACGCCTGTCTGGTTGAAGGACTGAAGGCCGCGAACCTGCCCGAAGATGCCATCCAGCTGGTGCCGACCCGCGACCGGGCGGCGGTTCAGGAATTGCTGACCATGACCGACCATATCGATGTCATCGTGCCGCGCGGTGGCAAGGGGCTGGTTGGGCTTGTGCAGCGCGAAGCGCGCGTGCCCGTTTTTGCCCATCTCGAAGGGATCGTTCACATCTATATCGACAAGGCCGCCGATCCGGCAAAGACCATCGATGTGGTTCTGAACGCCAAGACCCGCCGAACCGGTATCTGTGGCGCGGCGGAATGCCTGCTCGTGCATCAGGATGTCGTGGACTCGATTGGCAAGGATGTCGTCGCAGCACTTCTTGCCG